>JBAXES010000005.1:0-26576 GCA_037140315.1 Chloroflexales bacterium | reverse complement strand
TGCTCCAGGCGACGGGCACCACCGGGAGCGTGGCGACCGCCGCCATCGCCTTCGCCAGCTGCCACCCGGCCACCCTCGGATCGCGGGCGGCCCCGGTGGCCGGCTGGGGCGGCTACGCCATCGCGGCCTCGTTCTGCCGGCAGGCTGGCGTGCCGCTCGTGGGCGAGCCGCCGCTGCATGTCGTGGATGACCCTGTTGATCGCCGCGCCACCCGGCCAGCAGGCGCGATCAGCGACCGGGCCATTCTGGCGATCGGCGACCAGCGCGACCTCGGCGACGGCCTCACCCCCGCACAGCGGGCGGAAAACACGCTGCGCCTGTTTCTCGGCCCGCAGCACGCCCTGCTGGAGCGCCAGGGCTTCCTCGACGTGTCGAGCGGCCTGCACCCCGGACGGGTCTATCGCCTGCGCCGCGACCCCCAGCGCCGCGACGAGCGCCGCGTGCGTGTGTTTGAGCAGGGTCGCTATCAGGCGGACTATTGCATCGTGCGGGCACAGAGCGTGCCCGAGGCCGATCATTTTTTAACGTTATTTGTGCGCGGTTAAACGCAGGTGTGTATCGCCTCCGCAGGAGGCTGGTACGGGAGGGAATGTACCAGGGACACCCACGCTACCTGGCGGGGAAACCCAAAGGGGAAAACAGCATCGTGGGAAAGCGGATAAGGGCCTAGTCGTACTGACCCGACGCTCCGCAAGTCCCGTGTCCTATGGCTAAAGCTACACTGCCTGAACCCTAATCCTAACGTGGTGTAGGTGAACGCCCATCGGTAAGCGACTGGAAACCGATGTCACTGTGTACCCGCCGGTAAAAATAGACGGCGCAGGGCGACCAAACGCCCGAGGTAACCTTCCCACAGTGAACGAGCACGCGAGGGGCGTGAGCAAAGGGATGAGTAGGGGGCCTACGGGACACTCGATACGTACACATCTGACGGATTGCCGGATTGCCTACGGGGCGCGAGCCCTATGGCAACGGAGCTTCCGTAGTAGTCTGCGATGGGGAAAGCCCATTACATGGCGAAGGGAAGCAGGTGGTTCCGACTGACAGAACGGAGTAGGAGCGCGAGATGCGTAACGCCGAAACAATCTTGGCAGTCATTCGCGAGCGCGGCAGACAAGGGCTGCCGCTGGAACGGGTCTATCGGCTCCTGTTCAACCGCGACCTCTACCTGCGGGCATACGCCCGCCTGTACCCAAACAAGGGTGCCATGACCAGAGGGAGCACCGACGAGACCGTGGACGGGATGTCGCTGGCGAAAATCGATACGCTCATCGATGCCCTGCGTCACGAGCGACACCGCTGGACGCCAGTCCGCCGGGTGCATATCCCCAAGCCGCGAGGCAAGGGGACGCGCCCACTCGGCATTCCCTCGTGGAGCGATAAGCTGCTCCAGGAGGTACTGCGCTCGATCCTCGAAGCCTACTACGAGCCACAATTCAGCGCACGCGCCCACGGCTTCCGCCCCAACCGAGGCTGCCACACGGCTCTCAGCGAAATCCAGCAGACCTGGACGGGGACACGGTGGTTCATCGAAGGCGACATCGCCAAGTATTTCGATACCATCAACCACGACAAGCTCATCGCGATGCTTGGCGAACACATCCACGATGGACGGGTGCTGCGGCTCCTTCGCGAGCTGCTCGCGGCGGGATATATGGAGGACTGGAAGCACCACAAAACCCTGAGCGGCGCGCCGCAAGGGGGAATCATCAGCCCCATCCTGTCCAACATCTATCTCCACCGGTTCGACCAGTGGGTCGAGACTATCCTCATTCCAGCGCACACGCGCGGCAAGCTCAGACGGAGGAACCCGGCGTACCATAGCTACACAAATCGCCTGTACGAGATGCGGAAAAAGGGCATCAGCCAGGGGGCGCGGGAACTTATCAAGCAACGACGCAAACTCCCCGCCCTCGACACCCGCGACCCGAACTACCGGCGGCTACGCTACATCAGGTATGCCGACGACTTCATGCTGGGCTTGATCGGCACCCACGACGAGGCCGAGGACATCAAGCGTCAGATCGCGGCGTGGCTCCACGACAACCTTGACCTCACCCTCTCCGCAGAGAAGACGCTCATCACCCACTCCACTACCCAGACCGCTCGGTTCCTCGGCTACGCGATCAGCGTGATGCACATCGACGACAAACTTGACCGGCGGAAACGACGGACAAACAACGGCTCGATCACGCTGCGGGTGCCTGCGGATGTTATCGAGGGGAAGTGCCGACGATACATGCGGAAGGGAAAGGTGATGCACCGACCCCAGATGCTGGCTGATAGCGACCACACCATCGTCACCCACTATCAGCACGAGTATCGCGGCCTCGTGCAGTATTACCTGCTCGCCCAGAATGTCGGCTGGTTGAACCGGCTCCACTGGGTGATGCGGCTCTCGCTTCTGAAAACGCTGGCAGCAAAGCATCGTAGCACCGTCGGACGCATGCTCCAGCGGCACGCGACAACGACCCTGACAGAGACCGGGGAGCGCCTCGTCTGTCTGGAGGCACGCGTAGAGAGAGAAGGGCGGCCACCCCTGATTGCACGATTTGGTGGTATCCCCTTGCGACATCAGCCGACCGCAACCCTTGACGACCGGCCCTTCACCTACAACAACCCGCGCGTGGAGCTGATCACGAGGCTCCAAAGCGGGACGTGCGAGCTGTGCGGATCAACCGAGAACATCGAAGTCCACCACATCCGTAAGCTCGCCGATCTTGACAAACAGGGTCGGAAGGAGAAACCCGCCTGGGTGAAGCGGATGGCCGCGAGGCGCCGCAAAACCCTGGTGGTCTGCCGAACCTGCCACGAGGCTATCCACGCGGGACGGCCAACACGGCAGCGAAATGCGGAATGAACCACTGGAGAGCCGTGGTGCAGTGAAAGCTGCAAGCCCGGTTCGGAGGGGGGCCGACGGAAAAGGAGCGGCAACGCCACCTCGCCGGCGGCCTACCCTACTTCGGGTTAGTTGCCGACGAGCGGCGCATCCTCTCGGTAGTGCAGAGGGGCAACATCTTCGGCACAAACAGCGACGGGCAGGAGCGCGAGACGGTGCCGGCGATGTGGCAGCCACGGGCGACGATGCTATCACCAAGCGTCTGATATCATCCGCCGAACCTTCCTAATTCCGGCCAAACGTATCTCCATAACAAATGCTGCGAGCCCAGTGTCTCGCGGTCGGTTGCAATTCATACCGCCTGATCAGAGCAACCATTACGTCAGCCCCAGCCCCTTAAACGCTGCCGCCTTCGGGTCGCCGTAGAAGATTGGGTCGACGCGCTCCATGATGTCGGCGCTGACCTCCATGAAGCTGCGCTTGTTATTGATCGGGATGAGCGCCCGCCTGGCGCCGTTGTCCATCGCCACCTGGAGCGGCTCGGTCAGCGAGTGGAGCGGCTTGATGTTCCCCTGGACGCTCATGTCGCCAAGCACCAGCAGGGCTGGCTGGAGGCTGGTGCGGCGCAGGGATGAGAAGCAGGCGACGAAGAGCGCGACGCCGATCTCGCACTCCTGGCGGTTGTTCAACAGGTCGATCACCTCGACGTGGAAGTCGGTGAGGTCGATCTCCTGGCCGAGCCCGAGCGCGACCTTGTTGGCGTTGAGGTAGCTAAATGCGCGGGTGAGCGACTCCTTGGTGGCACCGCTCACGCCGCCGGCGAAGCGTAGGCGCCCCGTGCCTGCCGCTGCGGTGACCTCCAGGCGGTAGAGCCCTACGGTTCCGTCGGCGCTCACCGAGGCGGTGTAGACCGTTCCCGGCGCAAGCGGGTCGGCGGAGATCAGATCGCGGCCGCCCTGCTCCGGCACGCCGACGAAGTACTCCTGGCCGCTGTCTACGTCGCTGTAGCTGAAGGAGGTCTGGTAATACTCGAACGAGCCCATCTTCTTGAGCTGCTCTTTGACCCGCCGCCGCCCCTCGATCGCCAGCTCGGTGATCTCCTGGAGCTCCTCGCGGCTGGCCTCGCCGTGGGGGTAGATGATCTTCATCAGCCCGGAGATGGTGCGCCGCACCGCCTTGCGGTCGCGCGTGTTCAGGTGGTTGCCCAGCGTGAAGTAGCGGTCGGCGGCCTCGGTGAAGTTGTGCTTGCGCAGCTCCCGCAGCGCCTCGGCTAGGTAGTCCACCACGAAGCCGTAGTGGTCGGTGAGCAGGTCGTTGTGCATCTTCGGCATCTCCCACCCAGGCAGGTAGAAGTGCAGCCGGTCGATGAAGGCCATGTCGTTGCGGATAACGTCGGGCAGCGAGGCGAAGAGGTGGCCGGTCTGCACCATCACCTCGACCGGCTGGTTGGTGTTGCCGAAGAGCGCGATGCTCGCGTAGCCCCGGTCTTCCTCCTGGCCGCGCTGGTAGGTGCCCGACTCGCAGTAGGTCTTCATCGTGGTGATCACCTCCTGCGGCATCTTTTGCAGGTCGGCGACCTCGTCGAAGCCCACGGTGTCCCAGATGGCGACCATGCCCTTCTGCCGGCCGCTCATGTGGCCGAAGAGGTTGGCGACCGTGGTGGGGCCGGTCAGCAGCGCGGCGTAGGGCGAGATCTCCTGAACGACGTAGCTCTTGCCGGTGCCGCGTGGCCCCAGCTCAACCAGGTTGAAGTTCTGCTCGCAGAGCGGGATGAGTCGGGTGAGAAACAGCAGCTTCTGTCGGCGCGTGAGCTGGCTCGGCTCGTAGCCCATGCTGCGGATCATAAAATCGACCCACGCCTCGGAGCCGAAGTGGGCGCGCCCCGCCCGGTAGTCGTCCAGGCTGAAGCTGGCCAGCTGGATGGGGGTCAGCCGGTCGATCCGAAATGGGTACTTACCCTTGGTCTCCTCGTCGTACTCGAAGCGCAGCTCAACCTGCGCCCAGATGCCGCCGGTGAGCAGGCGCTCGTAGTCGCGCACGTACTGGCTCGGGATGTGGACGTAGTTGTGGCCAAAGTTGACCAGCGTGGCCCAGTAGTCCGAGTCGACCAGGCGCACCCTGGCTTTGTCGATAAAGGTATAGCGGCCCGCCTCTTTGACCCGGCTCTGGGCCTTGATTGACTCGTCAGGCCGGATGTAGTTGTTCGCCAGCGTGTCCTTGACGACCTGCAAACCCATCTGGATCGCCATCTCGTCGACGGACGCGCAGTATTTGCCCAGCAGGTACTCAAGCACAAAGACCGGCACATTCGCGCCGGACTTGATCTTGCGCACCAGGTCTTTGCGGACGACCTTGCCGCCGAAGACGCGGTTGACCTGGTCGTCGAGTTCGTCGCGAGGCGGTGGCGTGGTGAGACTCTGCATGGGCGTAACGAATCTACTCTGGTTTCAGATCGCTTGGCGAGCGACAAAATGGCCCTACATCCCCAGCTCCACCCGTATCTCATCGGTCTGGCCGAGCACGGCGTCGGTCAGCGGGTTCTGCACGACGACGCGGACGCACGGGATCTCGTCGCGGGTGAGCATCATGCCCACATGCACCTCAATACCCGGTTGAAGTGTAACACAGCCAGTGGTCCGGTCGAAGTCGCCCTTGTCGGCCATCCCCGCGTAGCCCACCTGCTCGCTTCCGGCCAGCAGCACCGGGCGCACGGTGGTGGCCTCCGTGAAGAGGTTGCCGGCCAGGGTGAGCTTGACGCCGATCGCCCGGGTGCGGATGGCCTCGGGGGCCTGGATGATCACGGTGGCGTCAGGGGGCCGGGCGCTGACTTTGCGCGGGACGCGGAGCTGGAGCACGGGCAGCACCAGCTCTTGCAGGCTCAGCCCGCCGTGGTGGTAGGCCAGGCCGCCGCCGGCCCGAAAGACGCCCAGGCCGCTGGGGAAGACGAAGTCGAGGTCGCTGGCGTACCCAAGCTCGGCGCCGCTGACGCGCACCGTGCCCGGCGGAGTGCTCCCGCCCCGGCCAACCCAGCAGCGGCGGTGCAGCTCGACCGGCTCGTGGCCGGGACTCTCGATCTTCATGTCGTCGCCGCGCTCAACCGCAAAGAGGTGGCCGTGGTCGGCGGTGATGACGATGTGCTCGACGCCGGCACCAGCGAGCTTGCGCACCGCCCGCGCGACGTTACCGATGATCGTGCCCATCACCTGGCGGGCGAGCATGGTCGATCCGCTCTCGCCCAGGCTGTCGATCTCCTGGGAGCGGATGACGATCAGCGGCGCGGTGCCGAGCTGGGCCGCGAGCCGCTTCGGGGTCAGGGCCAGAAAGTCGCCCAGCTCAATATCCACCAGCTGCGGCACGTGGGCCTTGAAGAGCCGCTGTCGCGCCGCCAGGTCGGGCAGGGGCACCTGCTCGATCTGGGGCACCAGCTTGCCGCGTTCCTCGCTGAGGGTGAAGCTCTGCGACGCGCCGGGGAGCAGCGCGGCCATGCCTACACGGGTGATCGAGGGGAGCGATCCGAGCGCGGGGGTACAGCTGAGCTCGCCCAGGGGCGCGAGCTGGCGGCCGAGCTCCTCGCCCATCTCGTAGCGCAGCGCATCGACCAGGATATAGGCGGTGGGGGCGCTGCTGACCCGTGGCGCGACCAGCTGGGCGTAGATGCTGCTCTGCGCCCGCACGCCCTCGACATGCCAGCGTGCCGCGCGCAGGGCGCGCGTGAAGCCCTCGGCCATGCGCTGGGCCAGCCGGTCGTGGATCTGGCGTACCTGGGCCAGCCCGTAGGCCAGCACCGGCTCATCGTCGAGGTCGGCGACCCAGGTTTCGAGCTGGCGCTGGAGCTGGTCGATGCGATACCAGCCGCCCTCGCGCGCATAGGCGCTGAACCAGTCAGTTGGCTTGCTCCCGATGCGATCAAGCTCGTCGCTCACGGCGGCGCAGGCGAGGCCAAGCTCGCCGATGAGCTGGCAGACCTGCCACTGCGCCCGGCGCCGAGGCTCGCGATCCACCCAGAAGTTGCGGCTGCGCTGCTCGGCGATGCGCAGCGCCTGGTCGTACTGCCGCTCGGCCAGGAGCCCGTCGCAGCACGTGAGCAACACCTGCTCCTCGAAGCGGAAGGTGTCGATGGTGCCGAGCTGGAGCGGATCGATGCCGGCACTGGCGAGCGACAGCTCAGCCTCAATCCGGTCAGAGTGCTCGATGTAGCGCTCGGGATAGCCGTGGCGGAAGGTGGCGGCGACCTCGCGCACGAAGCTGAGCTGGTCTTTATCAGTCGGGGTGGGGATCATGCTGATCGAGAGCGGCGCCGGCCCGCTCAGGTCGGCGCGGAACTCGCCGATGAGTAGGTAGCGCAGCAGCCGGCTGCGGGCCTCGGGCAGACTCACCGTCGGCTCCAGGGCCAGACCCAAGCGCGAGCTGACCAGCTTATACAGCTCGACCAGCGCAGCCTTCGCGATCAGCGCCTCGTCGCTGGCTGGCGTTGCGAGCCAGGCGGCGATCAGGCCGGCGTTGTCGCGGGCCTGCAGGAAGATCAGCTTGAGCATCGAAGATTGCTGATCGCTGCTCTGCGCCTGCTGCACCAATGTCACAATATCGCGGTAGGCCAGCCGCTCGGCGGCCAGCAGCTCGTCGATCACCCCGTCGGTATGGAACTGGCGCAGGACGTTGCGGGCTAGCCGCTTGAGCTGCGGCTCGTAGGTTGTGCCGCCCTTCTCCAGTTCCAGGAGCACCGAGCGGCGCGGGTCATAGGTCTCGCCGGGGATGTAGATCAGCAGCGGCGCGGGCTGGGCCGTGTCGACCAAGGGCTCCACCGCGAAGCGCACGGCGAAGAAGGAGCCGGTGTAGCAGGTGAGGGCGGTTGGGAGATCACCACAAAGGCACAGCGACACAGAGGTTTTGATCGATTGTTTTTCCTCCTCTGTGCCTCTGTGTCTCTGTGGTGATACCGACTGTAGCTCTTCAATGAACGGGGCGAACTCGCTGCGCGGGTCGTACCAGACGACCACCCGGCGCGCCCGGAGCTTCTCGGCGAGATTTGTGCTGATATAGGTGTGGAGCGGGTGCATAGTAGATCGACTTGTTTAGTATTTTTTAGTATCGAGATGTGACCCGATATACCCGATTACCATGCGCTTTGATCGATTATTTGGTCGGTCTTCAATTTTTACAGGCTCAAAATAAATACGCCATCCATCAATGTACGCCGAGACATGCCAACTAAACAAGTGCTTTTCTCCTCCAGGGAGCCGAAAAGTGCGCTGTTCAGCGTATTTTTGCAGTGCGACATCTCCATCTTGGCGGGGATTGCCAGGACAAAGCTGTGAATCAAAAGCCCCCTCATTCCAGCCATCACAGTATTTCTCAAGTTCGAACAGACGTTTTGCTATAGGCACGATGCGCTCATCACCATTCCTGATACTGAAAATTTGGCGGAGAATATCATCACCTAATGCAAGGTGAGGAAATGCTTGCTCTCGCTTGTCCCAAAGCTCCCTCCCAGAGCGAAACAGCGTCTTGCGATAGGTTTGGATGTCTCGAATCCGGTCACGTATCCAGCCAACATGCGTGGGTACGTGGATCTGCTGGCAGGCATGACATAGTTGCACATGCTGCGAAATGTAGTCATCCCCGGCGTCGTTAAGCACAGTCGTCTCAATATCGAGATGGGGAGTATTCCAGTGTTCGGCTGAGTGAGCACTTGCTGTAGGCAAGCTGTCACGCCAAGCGATGGTCAGTCCTTCAGCAAACCGGCCCTGAAAGTGACATTCCATTTGTCCTCGGTCAACGAATGGCTTCTGAGTTGATAGTCCCAAAAAGAACGTGCGATCATCGCTCGGCACCTGCTCATCGTTACACCACGCGGAGATCGTGTACCGCTCAGCGAGAGGAATTCGCATAAGCTCGGATGTGGTGAGCAGAGACTTGATCTCGGCTGGGTCAATCGACATGTAGGTGCGGAGGGTCTCCGTCAAGCTGTTCATCCAAGGCCATGCACCATATATGTTCGCTGTCGGCGGCTCAAACGAGAGTTCGTTTAACACGATGTCTAGGCTGATAACATGCGACGAACTCATTCTGTGCCTCCTGGAGCCAACAGCCGCAGCAGGCTTTTGTTCCACTGATCGAAGAAGCCTTCGGGCCAATTGTCAATCCGGCCATCGCGGTCGATCTGGGGTGAGGTCACTTCGTGATATGCCTCATCACCATCTTCGCGGCGGTCAAAGTAGTGCAGCACGACATCTTCTGGTGGAATGATACCGCCATGAACCGCTAGGCGGATACCATTCAGCACGTGGTCGCTGTGCGTCTCAATGACGATCTGGACGCCAGTACTTGCAGCGTGCGCGAGGAGATGTCCCATTTCAGCCTGTCCACGCGGGTGTAGATGGGCCTCGGGGTTCTCGACCAACAGGAGTGCGCCCGGATGGGCTGCCAGCACTGCTACGAGTATCGGCAACGTGTAGGTTAACCCGAACCCGACGTTTGTACTGCGAAACTCGCGGCTCTCCAATTTGCCAGTGACAAACGAGTAGCGCAGGCCAACCTGATCCAAGTCTGGATTTGCCTTTAGATGAAGGCGTGTCCCCGGTGAGACCTCACCAAGCCAGGCTTCGACCTGATTGAGCAGGCTCAGGGACATTGCTTTCTCATGCTGGAGCGACGGGTTTGCGATATCGCGGTCGCCAAAGACGGACAGAAAATGAGCTGCGTACTCGCCCTGATTTCCAATCTGTCGATGCTGACGTACTTGGAAATCGGATGTGCCGTACCCTGAGCGCGGGCCGATGCGCTCGGCCTGGAGGTAATGAAACTCGTCGGTGAAAAGACTCGTCTGGTATGCCTCGGGGATAGGCTTGTCGCTAATCTGTAAGACATCCGCCTCGCTGTTGTAGGCGAATGACCAGGAGGCTTCTAGCTCATCGGGGTCGCCATCAATCCAGAGCGTGAAGCCAATCGTATCAGTTGCCTCTGCGCCCTCGTACAGTACGTCGGCGGCCAGCCCAAGCCGGAGCAGATCGCCGTTGAGCGCAAGCCCTGTTTCTGGGAGGAGATTCTGCTGGTGCGACTGGCGGAGTAGCACGAGCGACTGTATGACTGACGATTTGCCCATGCCGTTGAGCCCAGACAGCAGCGTGAGCTTGCCAAGCTCAATGGCTTGGTCGCGAAAGCACTTGAAGTTCTGTAGGCGTACCATACGTATCATGCGAGAACCTCCGCAATCAACTGCTCGATGCGACGAAAGCGCAGTTCAACTTTTGCGACATCGCCGGTGCCCTGGGAGATTGCGTTGACAAAATCCCCCTCGTTGTTCATCAATGTTATAAAGGCAGCCTTGAGCTGCTCCTTCCGCTCGCGAAGTTGCTGCAGTTGGGACTCATTCAGTCGGTACAGATTGACTGACCATGTCTCAAACAACGACTTGTTGACCGGCTGGCGCTTTGCGCTTGGATCAGATCGTTTGCGAAAAGCATCGTTGCCGAAGATGTCGTAGGCCGATTCCATAGTCTTCTTGAAAGATTGGGTCAATGCCAATAGCTCGTCAGGCGGAAGTGCGTTTAACTCGCTCATCGCCTGATTGAGGAAGGCGTCAAAGTCTCGCCGTTTGTATTCGGTGTACGATGTGCGCGCGAAGGCGAGAAATCGCAGTACGAGCGCCCGTGCATCCATACGCTCATCCGAGACGCTTTTGTCGATCGCGCGCTGAAACTCAGCGCTCTTTGCGAGTTCAACCAACAACTCTGTCGCCTGGCCTTGGTTGAGCGCATGACGGATTTCTTGGAGCGCGAGCGGTTTGCCGCCGGTGTTGATGCGTCGGAAGATCGTGAATTTGACTTCATCAGGGGTGCCGCGGGCGATCAGGTAGCCCGTTACCTGGGCTTCCAGAATGCGCCGTACGAAACCGCGCGGCAACTCTTTATATCCCTTGTCTTTGAGTTGGTTTAGGAATTCTAGACCCGTGAGCTTCAACTCTTCTGTGATGGCGAAGCGGCGCAATGCTGTGAGTCGCTGCAAACCATCGATCACGATCCAGCGATCATCATCAGTAGCATCAAAGTAGAAAGCTGGCAGAGGAATCTTGATCAGTAGTGATTCAATCAGGCGACTCTGTTCTTCATCACTCCAGATGCCGGCCTTGCGCTGAAAGCTTGGCTTAAGATCAATCTCTTCTTCCCGCAGGCGCGCAAGGAGCAGATCAATCGTTAGTAGTTTAACCTCGACACGGATAAGTGTTGGATCAAAGGGCGAGTTGATGCTATCTTCACCGACAACATCTTCACGTTCGACACCTGTGCCGCGCTCTTCGTCAGAGATGTCATTTTGCTCGTCATTTATCTCGGTCTGGTCTGACACTCCGCACCTCGCTTTGTTTCATTCGCAGTCGCGCATTAGGGCTGTGAATGTTCACAGATTCTCCTCGCTGCCCAGCTCCATCCCGATCTGCTCCGCCCCGCCCTGCGCCCTGCGCCCGCGCTTGCCCGCCGCCGGCCTCGGCTCCTCGGCGCGCCTCTTCGACTTCTCCGGCTCCAGCGGGGCCTCGGCCAGCGCCGCCAGCGCGGCCCGCACCGCCGGCGAGCTGCGCTGCGCGATAAGCGCCTGCGCCTCGGCCGCGCCGATGTCGTGCGGCCGGGCCTTGCCGCCCTCGCCCTCGTCCCAGAGTACACCATCGAGGCCGTGGGCGATAGCCAGGCTGCGGTCTGACCGGCACTTCTCGACCACCCGCTCGGGCCAGAGGTGCATGGCCAGGTGGCTCCAGTCGTAGTCGCCGCGCCGCAGCGCCTCCCAGGTGGCCCGGCACTCCTTCTGCCAGGCGCGCGGCCAGGGGGCCAGCCGCCAGAGCGGGGCGAAGTTGATGATCACGCCGTCGTTGAGGTCGGGGCGCCACAGCGGGGCGGCGCGGGCCAGCTCGTCGCGAAAGCCCTGGAGTTCGGCGACGAAGCTGGCCTGGGTCTCGTTGGCCTTGCGCTGGCCCGCCGTGGGGTTGGCGCCGCCCTCGGCGCGCAGCCCGGCCAGCCGCCGCTCCTCCAGGGCCAGCTTCGGGCCGACGTAGTCGTTGAGCAGCTGGTAGAGCGTGTCTTTGCTCAGCTGGTGGTAATAGAGCCAGACGGCGTAGGAGCGCGAGGGTGTGCTGAGGCACCAGTAGATCGGGGCCTTGCGCCGGCTCTTGGAGTAGCGCTTGATGTGCTCCTCGAAGAATGCCGTGCGCAGCCAGGGCCGCAGGTCGCGGCTGCCCGGCGCCAGGGTCTCGACCAGCTCCTGCTCGATGGCGTCGGATGAGTTCACCACAGAGGCACAGAGGCACAGAGGATTGTTCCAGATGGCGGACAGGACGGCGCGGATGCTGGCGACGATGTCGTCGGGGTGGCCGGGGTCGTCGACCAGGATGGATTTGGGGATCACCGCAGCGGCACCAAGACTCTGCGGATGTATATCTTCTCCCTCTCCCTCTCTGTGCCTCTGTGCCTCTGTGGTAGATTGAAGCATACCCGGCGAGCAGACCGGCAGCGGCGCGAAGGGGTCGGGCAGCGTGGGGCGCGGGCGGGCGCCGGTGGCGCAGCGGATGTCCCAGCGGCCTACGGCGCAGCCGACGAGGTATGAGCTTAGCTCACCACAGAGGCGTAGAGACACAGAGGTTTGATCGTCTGAGCTGATGCTTTCGCCCGCCTCGTCTTCATCATCTTTCTCTTCGCTCTGTGCCTCTGTGCCTCTGTGGTGCAAACTCTCCTCAATCGCCCGCCGGTCTTCGCCTTCGATACCGTAAAGTTTGAAGGCAATGTCGTCGATCTCGCGCTGGTTGGCGGCGAGCTGCGCCTCGCTCTCGGCGATGCGCGCTTGCCAGGCTGCGGCCCGCGCCGCCAGGGTGTCACACTCGCTCTGGAGCAGGGCCGGTAGCCAGTGGAGGTGGGAGATCTCGTTGGCAGTGTCGAGATCGCGCTTTAGGTCGACGCAGGCGAGGGTCAGATCAAAAAATTGAGTGCCTTGCTGATGGTCGAAATTGGGGATGGGTGTGCGCTGGATAACACCAATCTCGTAGGAGCTAGCGGCTACTTGTAGTCCAATTAATAAATTAAACACTCTACTATTCATTAATGCGAGCAGTTGCAGCAACTCGATTTTACTGTCACTACTTACAAATAAGGCAGGGCCTTTATGCGCAAAAATACAACCAGAAGGCATTGCTCGTATACTAAAGCCTCGTTGACTTCTGGGCGACCAAGTAATACCCGACCTAAAGTAATACTCAACGTTACGAATATTTTTTGACCAGTTTGTACCGCCATACAACGAAGAATTGAATGCCTTTAGCGAAGCTCCATTATTTTTCCAATTAACTACAGTGTTACAGTCTGAATAAAAAACAGAGAATACTCCTCCTTTTATAAAACTTACCCAATTGCTTCCTGATGATAGCTCTGAAGAAGTCACTTCCCACCATACTCTGACGAAGCGAAAATCGTCGCTGGTTTGGAGCCCAACTCTTCCTGTTCTGCCATTACTCTCGAACGGGGGTAGTTCTGAAAATAGCTGTTGCAAAAGACTGCTCACCCAATACGCAAACGGACTCCCTGGCACTTGGGCGAAGCTGGTGGTGTCGGCGAGAAAGACATGCTGCGGGGAGTGGCCCTCGATGGCATTGAGGAGGGCAGCCCCTTTATCGCCATCGTCGAGCAGACGAAAAAAGGTGGTTTCCCCCGCGCTACCAGCCTGAAGGCAATAGGCTGCTGTCTCAACCATTGCCGAGTCGAGCACACCAGTACCCAGATCAGCAAACACCGTCGGTGGAGCCTCGCATAGCAGAATCTCCTCACGCCACTTCTGAAAGCTGGTCAGGAAGAAGCCGGTGCGCGAGGTAATCGCACCGAGCAGCCCACCTTCTTGCACCTCTGTGCCTCTGTGTCTCTGTGGTGCCTCTTTCAGCAGCTCTAGCCCGCGCTCGACAAAGGCGGCATAGAGGTCGTTCTTGGTGCGCGGGTAGGCTTGCTCGAACGTGGCCTTCCAGCCCTTGCTGGCCGCGCCGAAGGGCGGGTTCATCAGCACCACATCGTAGTGCCGGCGGCATATGTCGATGAAGGCGAAGCCCTGCTCGGCATTGTCGCGGAAGAGGCGGCGGCGCACGCCCTCCGCGCCGGCGGCCCTGCGGGCGTAGCCCTCCAGGGCCGCAAGCAGCTCCTGCTCGGCGCGATCCCAGAAGGCCAACTCCTCCTCATCGACCATCAGCACCTGCTGCACCGCCGGCTGCTCGCCGAAGAGGCTGCCCTGCATCGCCAGCGGCTCGACCACATGCGCCTTGCGGGCGGCGCGCAGGGACTCCGCGATGGCGGACTCGATCTTCAGCAGCGAGCCGGCCTCGCCGGCGAGGCGCATCTGCTCCCAGATCGCCTCAACCAGCGGGCGCAGCCGCTCGTCCACCCCGCGCAGGAACTCGGCAAGCAGCGCCCGGTCGCCCGGCATGGGCTCGGCGACCACAATATTGGTGCGACGGATCGGCGGGCGCTCCGCGCTGCGCACACCCAGATCGGCGTAGGCCCGCTGCGCCCGCATCCAGAGGGCCAGCTCGGCGATCTGCGCGGCGCGCGGGTCGATGTCGATGCCGTGCAGGTTGTGGCGCAGGATGAGGCCGGGGACATGCTTCATGAACTCGGCCCGGCTCATGGTGGGTTCACCACAGAGGCACAGAGACACAGAGGTTCTGAAGTTTTGTTCTTCTTCCTCTGTGTCTCTGTGCCTCTGTGGTGTAATGTTCTCGTCCCACGCCTCGGCGTAGATCGTCAGCAGCAGGTCGAAGCAGTAGAGCAGGAAGTGGCCCGACCCCGAGGCCGGATCGAGAATCCGCAGCTCGCGCGGGTCTTTGATCGCCCGCTCGGGAATTACCTCGTCGGGCCGGCGCACCAGGTAGCGGCACTGCTCGGCCAGGCGGGTGCGGCCCTGGCGCATCTCGTACCAGGTGCGACCGAGGGTGTTGTCGGCCAGGAAGGCCACCACGTAGCGCGGCGTGAAGAACTGGTTGCGCACCGCCAGCTCGCGGCTGTTGCGCGGCGCCTGCGACGCCTCGCGCATCTGCTTGCGCTCGTCGTCGCCGTTGAAGTACTGGTAGACCCAGCCCACCGTCTCGTCCTCGGCCCAGACCCCGGCCAGGGCCGAATCGTTCAGCGTCGCCAGCAGCTCGGCGAGGGCCTGACGGCGCGGCCAGAGCAGCCCGGCCACATCGCGCCGGTCGAAGAGCACGCGCACCTCGCGGCCGATCTCGTCGAACAGTGTCTCCAGATAGAGCCGGTAGCCTTTGTCCGGCAGGGCGATCAGGCCCTCGGCCATGCCGCCGAACTCGCGGAAGCCAGCCGACTGCTCGCCCTTCGATACGCACTCCTGGACCACCCCGCGCGCCTCCAGCATCTTGAGCGCCACGAAGCGGTTGAGCGTGGTGAAGGCCGCCTCGCGCAGCGTCGCCTCGCGGGCCTCGCGCGCCGCCATACCCGCCGCCTCGCGGTAGCGCAGCGCCGCCGCGATCTTCGCGCGCACCAGCCCGGCCCGCACCTGGACGCGCGTGGCCGGCTGGGGCAGCACGGTGCCGTCGGGCAGGATGTCGTAGTCGCCCTCCAGCTGCTGGCCGAACTCGTCCTCCAGCAGGCGGCGGGCGCGCTGGGTGGCGCTCTGGATCAGGTTGCGGGTAGGTTTGTCCATTGATGCTTGCTCAGATACTTCTACAGAGGTCGCTACAGTGCCAGGGCGGTCGCAATTCCGTCGTCGTCGGCAAGGCGCATCGCGCTCACCCCCTGGGCTGGCCGCCCCTGCTGCGCGATTCTTCCCACTGCTGTGCGCAGGGCCATACCGCTCCACGAGACGAAGATCACATCCCGCTGTTCCGTGACCACCTTAGCCATGCTGATCGCTCGTCCTGGCATCGCCACGACCCCGACCCCGCCGCGATGTTGGCGGGAGAAATCGGCCAGCGGCGTCCGTTTGGCATAGCCATCCTTTGCAACGACGAGGAGATCCGCCGATGTGGCCGCCGATGGGATCACATCCAGGCATGTAAGGACATCACCATCGGCCAGACGCAGCCCGGCAACGCCGCCAGCCTCATGCTCTTGCACTGGCACATTGCTCACCGGAAAGCGGATCGCCTGCCCCTGCGCCGATAGCAGGACGACCTCGTCGCTGGTCGTGGCGATACGAACCCCAATCGGCACATCGTTGCCATTGCGGCTGAGGATGGAGCGCCCACTCGCACGCATATTGGTGAATGCCCTCAATGACATGCACTTAACTTTTCCCTGCTGGGTTGCCAGAATTACGACTTCGCCCGTGTCGAGCCGCCGAATGGGCAGTACAGCCCAAATCTCCTCATCGTCACTCAACTCTATCCTGTCCCTTAGCGCGGTGTGAGTACCATCACCTATCGCTTGTACCGGGAGCGCATAGGCCCGCCCATACTGGCTGAAACAGAGCAGTGTATCGGCTGGGCTGACGATCTGGGCAACACAGATCGGGGATGTGTCAGCATCACCGCCAATCCATACTCCTCGCCCACCCCGTGCCTGAGGGCTGAGGGTATCCATGTGGCGTTGGCTGACGCTTCCTGCGGTGGTGATCAGGACCAGGCGCGTATCATCCTGCGCCGATGGCGTCACTGCCTGCCTGTCGCTGGCACGAGCGGTTGTGGGATAGGGGGCCGCAGGTAACACGGGAGCGGGCTCTGTCGTCACGACCGGAACGGCGACCGTCGTAGCCACCGCTACCGCCACATACTCGGGGGCACGGACGCTCAACCCGGCTGGCCCCTGGCGGCCACCGCTGAAGCGCTGCTGCGTGATGCGCTGGAGCAACTCGGGAAGCGCTGGCTCCAGCCAACCTGGGTTGTTACCCGCCCACAGGTGGATGTCCCACGGCTCTGCCGCTACATCGGTAATCGTGACACTCTCAACTGCGGCACAGCGATAGAAGAAATTGATGCTCCGGCGCAGGAACTGCTCCCACGCGGTGATGTCGCCTGCTAGGTCAGCGAGGGGCAGATCGAGCGCGGGGAAGCTCGGCGGTGGCGTCTGGAGCGGCGTTTGGTTCGTGCGGAAGTTGACCTCGTTAATCCCCTTGTGCTGGTTACAGGTGTGGCAAAGGGTCTGGAGATTACCCAGGGCATTGCTGCCGCCATGATAAAAGGGCGCGACATGGTCGATCTCAAGCAGCTGGAGCCGGTACTCGCCGCATGACTGACAGCGATAGTGGTCACGCTTTTTAACCTGCGCTTTGACCGCATCCGATGGCTCGCGTATCGCTACTTGCCCAGGCATCGAGATAAGGTTGGCCGGTATGGTGCGCTCGCGGGCTCCCTGGAGGATCGCATTCTCGCAGGCATCATACTGGGCTTTGAACAGGGGGTAGTTTGGGTAGATCACCGACCAGTAGCGGTCGGCCCGCTGATACTCTACCAGCAGTGCGTCGTTCTTCTTTCGCGGGCCAAGGTCTGCCGCGATGTAGTCGCGGGCCAGCTCGTCGAGATCGTGGTGCTGCCGCTCCTCAAAGGGGAAGAAATCAGGGTGCGCGCCGTTCGAGGCGACGTGGCGCACGATGTGGAACATGCTGATCAGCAACTCCTCACCGACTCGTTCCCTGACATCGGCAAAGAAGGTGCGGCGCCAGGCTTCGAGCTGCTCGCGCTGTGTCTCCAGCGTGATCAGCTCATCCTCAAAGGCTTCAATTGGCTCTTGGGCAAGTGCGGTGATGAATCGCTCGAACGACGCGTGCTCCCCATCGAACACCATCACCATCTGCTGAACATTCGCCTGCTCGTCACTCCCCGCGATCTGAGCGAGGAACTCCACCCGATACCAGCCGATGGGCAGCATCGTCAGGAATGGATCGAGTTCGACCGGCTCACCAGAACCCAGCATCTCGATCACATGTCGCACCAGATCGATGGAGATGAGCTGGAGCGGCGGGCGTTTTACGGCTACGACCGCACCATCTCTCGCCTCCCCATCGGGAACCTGGTACTCCGCCCAGTTGATCAGCTGCTTCCAGTTGTCGATAAACGAGACAATATGGGCCTTGTCAGTGCCGCCGAACTTCGGCCCACGCAGCGCCCGACCGATCATCTGGGTCAAGAGGATCTGGCTGGTCGTCTGGCGGGTCAGAAAGACCGTGTTGACATCGGGGACATCGGTGCCTTCGGTGAGCATACGCACATTGATCAGCACATCCAGCTCGCCGCGCCGGAAGGCTTCGAGCACCTGCTTGTTCTCGTCCGCAGTGTGACGGTTGCGCGCCTCGGGTGTCCCTGGGTCAGCATCGATGTGCGTGTAGATCGCCCCGGCCCGCACGATGGGCTTGTGTGCATCAGGGCCGCGCAAAAACGCGCAGATCTGCTCGCACTGGAACCAGCGGTCGGCAAAGATGATCGTCTTGCCGTAGCGCTCACGGTTCTGGACATAGCTTTGCGCGATGTAGGCGTTGCGCTCTTTACTCGCCGCCAGCTTCGTGATCAGATCCTCAGGGAGATCGCGATAGGTGCCGATCCACTTCTGATACTCGCGCTCATCAAAATCGACCGTGAAGTCTGTCCGGTGGTCTTCAAACACTGGCTGCGCCAGAATGCTCTGCGCCATGAGCTTCTGCGTCGCCACCTGATAGATAAACCGCTGAGGAAAGAGGTCGTTGAGGAAGCCGCTCCGGCGCTCATCGCTGTAGGTCGGCGTTGCGGTCAAGCCGAGGAGATACATGCCAGGGTTGGCGTCGCGCAGGCTCTTGATCAGCGTCCGGTAGCTGTAGGCCGGGGCGTGATGGGCCTCGTCAAAGACGACCAGGAGCCGCTCGCCGGCAGCTGCGAGCCATGCCGTGAGCTGCGCAAGATTCCGCTTTTTGGCACCAGCAATCGTCTGGAGTGTGCCAATCACCACATCGTCGGTCGGTGCGATCTGATGCGCTGCATTGTGGCCCGGCGTGCCGGAAACCACACGGACGGATAGCTTCGACTTTGGCTCGGCGATCAGTCCGACCTCCGAGGCGATGCTGGTAAACGCCTGTTCGAGTAAGTGATGCGTGTGGGCCAGCCAGAGCACCTTCCACCCCTGTGACAGCGGGGCGGTGCAGAGAAAGCGGATCGCCGTGAAGGTCTTGCCGCCACCGGTGGGGAGCACCAGGATACCGCCGTCATACGGGCGTGCCCGACCCGCGAAGCGCTTGCTGAGTTGCTCCAGCGCCTCACGCTGATGGGCTGCCGGCTGTTTCTCACGCGGATGCCGACGGGCAACCGTCAGATCGTATTCCCAGTAGAACGCATTCACTTGTGGATCAGACATAGGTATACCTCGTGAGCGATGGATTCTACTGTATCAGTACCTTTTTGCCTTCGCCGATCAGGCGCTCAACCTCCGCCCGCAGGCCATCGAGGGCCGCCGCAAGCTCCTCCTCGGTCTCGATGCCGCCCTGGAAGAAGCGTGCGGCAGATACCCGCACCAGCCGCACATCATCGAGCAGCCGCAGCATCTGCTCAACCGCCGCGCCCAGACGCGCAGGGCAGGCGTCAGTATCGGCGCGGATCTGCGGGATGGGCGTGCCGATACCCGTATCTGCGGTCGCAAGCCGACGTAAGGGCTGTGCGACGCGCGCCTGCTGGTCGGCGTCGAGCTTGTCCCAGCCGGGGATGGCGGCCAATTGCTCCAGCGCCTGGCGGTAGGCAGTGGCGCGCGCCTGCACCGCGTCGTACTCGTGGCGGCCATACGCGCTGCGGAGCTGCTCCGCGTGCTGGGTGATGGCGGGCAACTCGCGGTAGAACGTCTCGCGGCGGAGGATATCATCCAGCTGCTCGGCTGCGGTCGTGACGGTCGGGTCGCGATCCGGCTCGTCGCGCAGGAAGGGCCAGGCGCGGTGGAGGGTGACGCGGGCGGCGCGCAACGCCTCCAGGCTCGGGTCGTTCAGCGCATCACCAAGCTCGGCGGCCCGGCGCACCGCCTCCTGGATCTGATGTGCGCTGCCAGTGAAGGTCTGGATCGCCGTCTCCTGGCGGGCACCACGGATCGCACGGGTCTGATTCAGCGCATCGGCGAGCACATGCGCCCCAGGCAGCTGGTGGGTCAGCAGAGTGGTGTGCGCCTCCTGGAGATTCGGCTCGCAGTGGCTCAGCTCGGCGCGGATCGCCTCAGCGATCACCGACTGCTCCAGCTCGGCTATCTCCCGACCGAAGGTTGTCTGGAATGCCTGGGCGGCCTGGATGAGATCCTGAAAGGTCAGCGTGCTGCTGCGCGGGCGAAAGCTCGCCTGGCGGAACAGGTTATTGTTGCCAAAGGTGCTGCGCGCCTCCAGCGTGGTCGCCGACTCAATCACCTGGCCCCGGCTGGTCATCTCGATCTTGCCAGCCCGCAGCAGCGCGGCGGTCAGCAGGCGCACGGTGTCGAACTCCCAGCCGAAAGGCACTTTGCCGAACTCATCGGTCAGGTAGCGGCCATTCGCGCTCTCCTGCTGGCTGGCCCGGTTCGCGATCCGCCCGTACACCTCGGCCAGCGGCCCGTGGTCGGTGGTGAAGGTCGGCTTGCCGCCCTGCTCGCGGATCAGGTTCAGGCGTGCGAAGACCGGCGTCAGGCCCAGCAGGTTCTCGGAGCCCAGGAGCACGTCGAGATCGCGCGACTGCACGCGCGCGGCGGCATCCTCGAAGCGGTCAAAAACCTCGGGCAGCACCGTGGCGAGCAGCCCGGCGACCGTGCGTTCCATATCGCTGGCCCGCTCATCGGGGCTGCGGTCGTTGCCGCGAAAAAAGACCGTGCCGCGCAGGAATGCCTGGCGCAGCAGGCGGCGCAGCTCATCCTCGTGGCGCGCGCGGCGGCGGCCCTCCTCGGTCACCAACCGAGTCTCCTCGCGGGTCTGCGCGCTGCGGTCTTTCCGCGAGAGGATCTCGCGCGAGCGATACAACTCCTGCTGCTCACGGTCGATGGCGTGGTCAAGCGGCACGGCCCAGAAGATCGTCGTGCGCTCGCCCTGGCTGCGCCGGCGCAGCTCATCGGCGAGCGGGGCGAGCTCGCCCGGCTGGGCCAGGTAGACTGAAACCGAGATGTCGCCCTCGATCCGGCTGCGGCCCTCGGTGAGCAGCCCAGCCCGAAACTGCTTTGTCTGGAGGAAGTTGACCGCGGGCTGCGGGCTCCAGAGCCGCGTGAAGAGGTCATCGTAGATCGCCCGCGTGTCGCTGCCGGACGGAACAAGCCCGGCGCGCTGGCGCTCCCAGTCATCCTCGGTGGGCGTGGGGATGCGGTAGCCGTCATCGCCCTCGCGCACCAGGTGGCGCTGCACCAGCTCGGCGAGGGCCGCGCGCACCTCGACCAGCTGGCTATCGGCGCCGACCGCCGGATAGAGCGCGGCGGCGATATTCTCCGGGGTGCGGTGGACACTCTGCACATACTGGAGCAGACAGATCGTCTTGGCCACCGGCTGGGCCAGGGGGTGATCGACCTGACCGGGGAGCGCGGCGATCTTGCCCCGGATGTCGCTGTCGATATTGCCCTCGACCAGGTCATAGATCTGGTCGAGGCGCACGAGCGCGCCGACCGGCTGGCTGGCCAGATCGACCGCCGGGTTGATCAGCAGTTGCTGGGCCAGCTTGATGATCGTGCGGTTCGCGCCGCCGACATGCTTGCTGGTGCCGCCGCGCGTGCGCAGGCCCGAGACCACCTGGATGATCAGATCGACCTGATAGGGCAGCAGCGGATAGAGGTCGATGAAGCGGTCGGCGCTCAGCTCCGGGAGCTTGATGTCCGCCGTCAGGCGCGTGTGAGCCTCCAGTGCGCCCCGGTTCGCCTCGAAGATCGGGCGCAGCAGCGCCTGGGCCATCGCGTTCTTCGAGAGCACGCGCTTGCCCGTCACCTCCGAGATGTCGGCCGGCTCCAGATGCACCTGAAGCTCCTGGGGGAAGCGGTCCATCAGGCGGGCCAGCTCCACCCGGCGGTCGTCGAGCCCGCCGACCAGCTCGTTTAGCTTCTCCTGAGAAGTGACGACCACCCACATCGTGCCGCGACCCACCCGGCCCAGGCTCTGCACCACCGCCTGGAGGTCGAGCATCTTCTGAACATCACGAGCCACGAACTGGCCCACCTCATCGATCACGAAGAGCAGCGTCTGGCCGGGCCGCCGCCGGCGCATCAGCTCCTTGCAGCGATCCGCGAGCAGCCCAGGGGTGATATCCGCGCGCTGGCGGGCCGCCTGCACCCACGAGTCAGGGGTCGGGTAGGTCGCCGGGTCAAGCTCGTGCATCACCCGGCTGGCCCCGCTCAGCGCAATCGACACCAGACCCTTCTGTTGGCTCCAGGGCTTGCCATAGATGCGGGCAAAGGTCTCCTCGAACTGGCGCAGCCGGTCGGAGCCCTCACCCTCAAGCGTCACCTCCAGCTCGGCCAGGTCGAGATCCTTGGCGTAGCCCAGGCTGTCCAGGAACAGCCGGTACATAATCTCGGTCACCGACTGGCTGCCGGTGCGAATGCCCCGGTCGGTCGAGATATCGAAGATCACCGCGTGGGTCGGGATCTGCTCCACAATCGTCTGGAGCAGCACCTGGACGCGCGGGTCGCCGGAGCGGACGCCAAACAGCCGCGCAGCGTCCTGCCCGAGCAGATTGCGGTTGGCCACCGCAATGCCGAGGTTCTTGGCGAAGCTGGATTTGCCCGAGCCGAAGAAGCCCGAGACCCAGACCGCGATACCCTCGTGGGGCTTGTTCGGGGTCTCGCGGTAGCGTTCCAGGAATGCGTGGTAGTGATCGCGGATCGCGCGGGTGAACACATACTCGGCGATCTCATCGGTGAGGATCTGCGCGTCGACCTGATCGACCTTGATCACTTCCTCGATGCGCCGGGAGATATCCTGGGCGAAGAGCTGATTGATGGGCGGCAATGGCATAGCGCGCTCCGCTAGAAGATCTTGGGTCGGTAGTTGTGCTCGGCGTCCAGCACCCCCATAAAGCGCAACCCGGCCGCGCCGTCGAGCTCGCCGGGGTAGAAGAGCACGCTCGGCACATGCACCAGACCCTTGAGCTGCTCCAGCAGCGACGAGGTGCGGTAGACCGGATAGAGCGCGCCGGCCCGCGTAATGAAGACGATATCGGTCAGTGGATCGGCCTGGTCGGGGAGCGCCGCAACGACCAGCTCGTGCAGTGGTCGATAGTCGCTCAGCACCTCATGAACCGTGTCAATCGCCGCGTCGAGGCCCACCTGGCGCTCGGAGGCAATCAGATCGGCGGGCGGCAACACCTCGGCGAGGGCCTGCGCCAGACACGTGGCCAGCGAGATGACGGTGACCCGCTTGCCGGCCTGCTCCAGGCGGGTCTGGAGCAGGCGCACCTCCGCGCGGAGCGCGAACTCGGCGTCGGGCGGGTAGCGAAAGATCGCGTAGGGCATATCGTGGTATGAGCTAATCTTCGGTCGCGGGTCGCGCAGCCGCAGAACCGGCTCCAGGTGCTGGGTGAGGCGCTCGTTCCAGTTGCTCATGAGACCAGGCTTTCCGCATAGGCGAGCAGCGAGCGGTAGGGCAGGCGCAGGTGAATAATGCTGCCGGCCGCCTGATACTCGACCCGCTGGAACTGGTGCAGGCGCAGGAGCACATGCTCGACATCTGCCGGCCGCATGAGGTACATGCGCCACTCGGGGGCCTCGATAATCCGCTGCGGGTGGGCCTCGCGCTCCGCGAGGGCGTGCAGCACATAGAGGAACCCCGCGTCATCGAGCTGGTAACCGGCAAACGCCTTGACCACACGGCCCTGGAGCAGGCCGAAGGCATCGGCCATGAGCAGAAGATCGCGGGCCGTGCGAGTCTGCCCATAGGTCGTGAGACCCTGCCCATCAGCCGCAAGTCCCTTTGTTTGCGCCAAGACAAACGGAACAACATCGTTGGCCCGCATCTGAATGACGCCATCGGTATACGCGGGGAAAAGCCACTCCGTGAGGAACGCGTACCAGAGCGCCCCCTGTGCCCCAAGGTGCCAGAGCAACCCATCGCGCCAGCGCTCAATCGGGTAGCCGCCCTGGGCGAGAGTCACCAGCGGCAGCAGCCCGCCGCCCTGGCGAAAGCGCGCGGCCAGGGTGACGACAACGTCCTTCAGCCATGCAGAGCTTTTCGCTCCGATCAGATTCTCCTGACGGATGCGCACAAGATTGGCATCGACCCCAAGCTGCGGATTCCAGGATCGTGCGGCGGCATATGTCTCGGGAATGAGCGCACCCTTGCGGGTGAAGCGGATCGAGAGCGGTCGCGGGGTCGTCATGCTGGTATGTTCGACTGCCATCAGCCCGTAACCTGCACATAGGGAACCACCAGCCGACCCGGCGTCGCCTGGGCAAAGCCAGCGGCGAGCAGGGTCAGCAGCGGCGTATCAATGGCAGCAACCTCGTCCAGTTTGACCGAGCGGGCCTCTGGCGAGGGTTTGACCTGGCGCGCAGCTACGGCATCACGCTCGGTAATCAGGTCAAGCTGGAGCAGCGCGCCTGCGGCATCGGCGCCACGCAGCGCTGCCACAGTCGTGAACAGCGATTGCCAGCGATCTGGCGCATCAAGCCACTGCTGCCACATATCCTCAAACAGGTCTTCAACCTCAGCGGGCATCTGCCACAGCGTCACGCAGTTCGGCGCCGTGAAGACCTCCTGGCAGCGCGCGGCGGCGACCGCGAAGACCACGCGGGCCTGGGCGAACGCCGCCGTCACCGGAAAGCCGCGCCGGTAGACAAACGCCCCGGTGGGGCCAAGGGCGCCGCGCGTATTCCACCAGCCGGCGTTGTCCATCTCGCCAAGGCGGGCGATGACCAGCCGGAGCTGGAACAGGCGCTCGCTATCAATAGTGACAGGAACGGTCGTCACGTATACCTCAATTGGCCTACCTATCCACCTGACAGCCCAGGCGTGGCTTTGTGCTGCCCGAAAGTATAGCATAGTCCTATCCGGCCCTGGGGGCGAATTGGGCAGAGAATATCGAAGCCGAAAGGTAGTAGTCTCATCAGACCTCGGTTGCGGCTCACGCATGCTCCTTCAGCGACCCATAGCGAGACTGCGCTGGAGCACAGCTAGGTCGGCGTCATCCGCGCTGCCGTGACGGATCAACCGCCGGCCCAGCCGCCGCGCAGCGATCAGCAAGGCAGTCAGATCGATCTGGCGTGCCGCGTCGGCGGGCAGCGGGCTGACCGCCGCGTAGCCGGCCAGTACCGACGGCAGCATGTCGCATTGCGCGACCGCGAAGTGCCCCAGGTCATACTATAATGGCCCAGGAAATCCGGACAGCGAATAGGGTGATGATCGTGTAGACTCACCATATGAAAACCGTTTACACGTCGACCTTTAAAGCCCAGGTTGTGCTCGAACTGCTCAAAGAGGAGAAAAGCCTCACACAACTCGCCGCAGCGTATAAAGTCTCCCCGAATGTGCTGCGGGAGTGGCGGGCGGCCACACTCAAAAACCTGGCCTCGCTGTTTGAGCGGGGCGATGATGTCGCCAAACTCCGCTTGGCGTATGAACAGCAACTCGAAGATCTCTATGCCCAGATCGGCCGCTTGACCACGCAACTCGCCTGGATCAAAAAAAAATCTGGCCTCGACCCAGACAAGAGCGGAGCGGCGAGCGATGGTCGAACCGGACGCGCCTGAGGTTCCGCTCAGTGCCCAAGCCGCACTGTTGAGCCTGAGCCGGTCAAGTTTGTACTATCAGCCGACGCCGCCTTCCGCCGCCGAGCTGGCCGCCAAGCATCGGATTGACGAGCTCTATCTGGAGTTTCCCTACTATGGTGCCCGCCGTATGGCTGCTCAATTGTGCCGCGATGGGCAGCCGCTGGATCGGAAAACCGCCCGCAGATATATGCAGGAGATGGATCTGGTCGCGATCTATCCGGGGCCGAACCTGAGCAAGCGCCAGAATGCCCATCGGGTCTATCCCTATCTCCTGCGCGATGTGACGCCACATGCGCCCAATCATGTCTGGGGCATGGATATCACCTATATTCGCTTGCAGCACGGTTGGATGTTCTTGGTCGCGGTTTTGGACTGGTATTCGCGCTACATCGTGAGCTGGAGGCTCTCCGATACGTTGGAATTGCCCTTTGTGCTGGAGGCCGCACAGCAGGCGCTCGACCAGGCAACACCCCAGATCTGGAATACCGATCAAGGGAGTCAGTTCACCAGCCCACAGTTTACCCAACTCATCCTTCAGTCTGGCGCGAATCTGAGCATGGACGGTAAAGGGCGGGCCTTGGACAACATCTTCACCGAGCGCTTATGGCGCACGATTAAATACGACCATGTCTATCTGCACGATTTCGCCACACCGCGCGAGGCGCGGCTGTCACTCAGCTGGTTTTTGCACGTCTATAATGAGCGACGTCTGCATGAGTCGCTCGGCTATCGCCCGCCGGCCGAGGTCTACTTCGCCAAACCCGTTGCGTAAGCTCGCCACGTCGTTCAAGGATGTCAAGCGTTTTGCCAAAAGGAAGGAGGAGAAGTACACGGATCGCTGCCCGAATCGGTGTCTTGACAGACTGGGCCATTATACCCCAACCCCAGTCCTGGTCACTCCTCCCGCAACCGCGTAAACCCACGCCATCCGTGGCGCTTCTTCCCCTCCAATCAAACTCCCTGAACTATTACGACCAGTTTGCCGATCAGCAACGCCAACTCTGCTGGGCGCATCTGGTGCGCAACCTGCGGGGGCTCTTGGACGCCTATGCGAACGAGACCTGCTGGGCGCAGTCACTGCTGGAGCTGACCGATGACCTGTTCATCGCCTGGCACCTCTATAAAGG
>JBAXES010000004.1:0-26644 GCA_037140315.1 Chloroflexales bacterium | reverse complement strand
CGGGGTGTTGGGCCGCGTGCAGCTCACGCACCCGCTGCTGCAACGCCTCGAGATTAGCGTAGTCGGCATAGAAGGGAAATTGGACAGCATTAGTCTTGACAGAGACAACCGCAGACAATCTCCCTTTCGTGTTTTGCAAGCAGGAGGTCCGGGGTTCGAATCCCCGTCGCTCCACCACGGTGGGACGCGGAATTCTCGCAAGAGGGTTCCGCGTTTTTGTGCGTCATGGGAGGTGCTTTGGGAGGTGCCTTGAAAATTGCCTGCATGTTAGGCCCCCTTTCGGAAGAGCGCGGCGCTCGCCACGTCGACCGCAGTTCGCTTGCCAGCGTCGAATGAGTGGGCGTAGATCCGGGCCGTGATGAGCGGCGAGCTATGGCCGAGGATGGCGCTCACGTCGATCAGCTGCGCGCCGTGGGCCAGCATGACGCTGCCGGCGCTGTGGCGCAGGCTGTGCAGGCTCACCCGCGGCACGCCGGCCCGCGCGCAGGCGCGGTGCAGGGTGCGCAGCAGGTTGCGGTCGTTGATCGGCGTGCCGCGCTCGGTCACGAAGAGCAGCTCGTCGGGGCCGGGCTCGACCGGGTCGGCGCCGCGCCTCTCCCGCTCGTCGCGCAGCGCCGCCAGGTGGGCGCGCAGCAGCGCCACCAGCTCGGCCGAGAGCGGGATGCTGCGCGGGTTCGGCTTGTCCTCGCGCCCGCCCTTCGTCGAGCGCTCGCGGTGCAGGATGGTCTTGCCGTCGCCCCCCTTGATCCGCTGGAGCTGCTCGCGAACCACCAGGGCGGGCGCGTCGCCGTCGAGGCTCAGGGCACCGACGCGCAGGCCGATCAGCTCGGACGGCCGCAGGCCCAGGGTGCCGGCCACGGCGAACAGGCCGTACAGGCGATGGCTGGCCAGCACATCGAGCAGGAGCAGCAGCTGGGCCGTGTCCAGCACCGCCGTGCGCCGGTCGCCGGGCGGCGGCGGCGCCTCGACCTGCTCGCAGGGGTTGAAGGTGAAGGAGATGGCTGAAGCGGTCGGCATCCCTGATGCCGCCGAGCTCTCGCGCCGTACCGGCGTCTCCTACGACACAGCCTATCGGTTGTGGAGAGGAGAGATTGGGGGGGCGACGCGGGGCGACCGCAGTATCGGTGTCATGACTCTGTACCGCGTAGCCCAGGCGCTGAAGGTGAAGGTCACCGACCTGTTGGAAGAGGATAGGCGCGCCCTGCAAATGCCACTGGCCTAGGAACCGAACACCATTTGCAGGGCGTAGGGTGGCAGGCGACAGCCGCTGGAACGGTTGCCGCACGCCGCCCTTAGTGTACCCAGACGAGAGAGGGGTGTTCGATCTGCCCCGCCGGTTCCCGCGCCCGACCAAAAGCTTTACACCGCCGAGCAGATCAGCACCCTCCAGGAGCAGGCCCGCGAGGCCGGCGCGGCCGAGGCCCTGGGCCGGCTGCTGGGCCGGCAGCTCGTCGCCGCCGACGACCGCACGCAGGCGATGGAGCTGCTCTTCGGCCCGCGCGGCCGGCGCCACCAGCGGGTGTGCCCGCTCGTCGAGGCCGCCTCGGCCAGCGTGGCCCCGCCGGCGGCCGAGGCGCGGCTCATCCCGATCAGCAACGGCGACGGCGGCTACGTGGAGCTGTGAGAGGCGTTGCTGCCTACCAGATATGCAGACCGCAATGGCAGCTATACTTCAAGGTCTTCAGGCGTCGGCACGGGCCGACGGCGCCACTTGAGCAGCACCGCCTCGGTCAAGGCCAGGCTTGCACCCTCAGCCCTAGTGCTGTCTGCCGTAGTAATAGGCCAGTTGCTCGTCGGCTGCGACAAGGATGGCCAGCACGTCGGCGTGGCGCAGCTCGGCCCAGAGCTCCGGCGCAAAGCGGACGATGCCTGTAGCCGCGTCGTACTGCAGGAAGCCCTGGATGATGAAGCGATCGAGCGGGTTGGTGATAATTAGGCGCCTGATCTGCTCGAGCGGGACCTCAGCGGGCTCGGTCAGCAGTGGGACGTTAAACTCGACGGGCAGGCCGTCGAGGCGGCGCTGCGTGTAGTAGGCACGGAACTCGGCCGCCAGGGTGTCGAGGGCGACCTCCCCCTCGCGGCTCACCAGCCGGAGGAGGGCCTTGAGCATCACCGGCTTGTAGGAGCGGCTCATCGTGCGGCCGCTGACAAAAGCAAGGAAGTTCTCGCGCCACTCTGCCCCGCTGCCCGGGGCCGGCGAGCGACCGGCCAGTTGGCGTAAAGCTTCGACACGGTCGCGCCGGAAGAAGTAGATGTCGCGGCCGCCCTCCTGGGTGCGCCGGTCGGGCGCGAGCTTCCCGCGCTCGACCCAGGCGCGCACGGTGTTGGGGTCGGCCCGCAGGGCGTAGCTCAGGGCGCGCAGCGAGATCAGGTCATCCTCGGGAGAGATGGGCGTGCCGGTAGCTGCGTCGCCAGCCGTGTGGTACTCCGCGCTCCCTTCGCGCAGCTGCCGCCCGTCGGCCTGGGCCTCGAAGCCGAGGAAGTAGGCCGCGTCGAGCGAGTCGCCTTCACCCGGCGACAAGCCGAGGCGGTGGCGGCCCATCAGCCCGATCACCTGCTGGCCATCGACGGTGTCCACCCGCAGCGCCGACGCGCTGGCCTTGGCCCGGGCCTGCGCGGAGTAGCCCGCGGTGGTGATGAAGATGCCGTGCTGGTACTGGCCGCTCAGCGCGCCGATGAAGCGGTCGATGTCGGCCCGCTGCACATTGCGCCGGTGGCGTTTGACCTGCACGCCCGAGGGAACCCGCACCAGCCCTGACTCGCCCACGATCTCGCCCGAGGCGTCGATCCCGCCATCGCCGACGTAGCGGGTGACGGCGACATGCTGCAAGCCGATGTAGACCAGCAGGTCGCCGGCAAAGAGCTCGAACGCCCTGGGGGTGAGCTCGAGCAGGCGCTCACGGAGCTTGTGTCGTGTCTCAGGCTGGAGCATACTGCTGCGTTGGCTCCTCACATTCTGAACAGCTGAGTGTGGGTTCAACCATGGGACTACCACCCTGGTGGGTAGTCGTGGCGTGTCCGCGGCCTGGCATGGGCGATGGCACAGGGCGGCCTCTTCGGCAGGTCATAGGCTCATCTTTCCCTGACACCTCGAACCACTGGTGACTACTGCGCTGCCGATTGCGGCGCAGAGGCGCCAACGTAGACAACGCGACTGTGCTCGTCAAGGGCGATCTCGCCGGCGGTGATGAGATCATCAATGATCTGCCAGAGAGCAGCGTGGTCGAAGCCGACCAGGGCACCGTAGGCCGGGTGGTCGCGCTGGTCGGCGACACGCTTTGAGCCCGATCCGACCAGGATCTTGATCACGCCGCTGCGCGGGAGCTCGCCCGAACAGTCGGAAACCAGCGACCTGATCGCCGCACGCGCCCGGCGCACCTCCTCGGCCGTGAGCGCCCGCGTTTCGGGCAGCAGCTCGGGGTGGCCCGCGATCACGCAGAGCACGTGGCCATAGGTGAAGGGCGCGGGCAGGCGCTGGCGCAGCTCGGTGAACGATACAGGCGGGGTATCGTCCCCCATCACGGCGCGTACCATCTCGACCATCTCGCCGGTGACAACGCGGTTTGCGGCCACGGAGCCGCTGCGGATGCAGGCGGCAAGGTGGGCGTAGATCGTCCCCTCGGCCAGCCCGCGCTCGGCGGCGATCTGGGTAGGCGCCAGGCCGGCCTCGAAGCGGGCGAGGGTGGCCAGGGCCGATGGGCCGGCGGATCGCGGTAGAGCGCTGGCCGCCGAGGAGCCGGGGGCACTGTCGGCGGGAAGCGGCGACCCTGCCGGCGCAAGGCTGAGGATCTCGCGGGCGGCGTCGGCGATCATCTGCTCCAGGGCGCCGCGCGCCCGGCGCGAGCGCAGCCGCTTGAGCACCTTGACCTCGAGCTGGCGAATGCGCTCCCGGCTAACGCCGTACTGCCTGCCGAGGCTCTCAAGGGTTGGGGCCGGGCGCCCATCAAGCTCGAAGCGGCGGATAAAGACATCGGCAGTGCGCTCATCGACCAGGCGCTGGAGCCAGGCGCGGAGCTGCTGGGCGAGCAGGTCGAGGTAGTCGGCCAGGCGTTCGCGGCGCAGGGTCGCGAGCGCGCCATCGTCAAGCCCGGCGTCGCGCAGGAGATCGCTGAGTCGGCGGGGCTCGCCGTAGGCCGCCTCGAGCAGCCGGTTGAGGGCCGCCAGGGCGGCGGGAGTGGCGTGAGGCGATGGTGCCTGGGCCGGCTCGGCGACCGCAGGGCCGCGCTCGGGCAGCGCGTTGGCCTCAGGTGCAGCAGGGGGAGTCCCGATGGCAGGCCGATCGTTGCCGTCGATGTTGTGCCGGTGCATCACCGCCTGGGCGGCGTCGCGGTTGTAAGGCTTCTCATCCTCGTCGCGCACGCGCGCAAGGATCGGGTCGGCCTCGGGCGGGATGGGCAGGGCGGCGAGGGCTTTGAGGGCGTACAGGCGCACCTGCGGGGCCGGGTCATCCAGGCAGTCGAGCAACGCGACCGCCGCGAGCGCGCAGACCTCGCGGTGATCAGCGGTCAGCTTCGTGATCGCCGAGGCGGCGAGGCGTCGCTCGTTCGGGCCGCCCCGGTAGAGGAAGCGGATCAGGTACGGCACGGCGCGCGGGTCGCCCGTCTCGCCAAGCTCATAGGGCTGAAGGTTGCTGAGATCTGCGGCCACTGGTTCCTCACGCATCCATGTGACGGGTAGCGATCTGACATGGCCTCCAGTATAGCGCGCAAGGGAGGTGAGCACGTTGAGGCGGCTCTCTACCGTAGCCGTAGCCGATAGTCCCCATAGGTCAGGATGTTGCGTCGCATCAGATGTCCCATCACCAGGTACTCGGCCCCGGCGGCAACCATCGGTAGGCGGAGCCAGTCTCGGCTGGTGCGCTCCTCGTCCATGCCTCACTCCTCGTCCGCCTCGCCCAGCTCGATCAGGTCGTAGCTGGCCCGGCGCACGCCGATGTCGTGCTCGATCAGCAGGGTGACGAGCTGCTCGCCGCTCATCAGCGCCACCGGCCCGGCGTCGGGCCGGGCGGCCTCGCTGCGGGCGCCGGCGCTGAAGTCGCTGGTGGTGATGATCAAGCCCTGCTCGTGGGCGCCCAGGCTGCCGCGCACCTGCTGCACCACCGGCGCCTGCACGTTGCGCTTCCAGCGCTTGACCTGCACCGCCATGCGGGTGCGGATCACGTCGCCGACCACCAGGGTGCCACGCACGTCGATCCCGCCGTCGCCGCTGGCCGCCGTGACCATCACATTCTCAAAGCCAATCTTGGCGAGCAGGTTGCCGATCAGATTCTCGAAGTCGCCTGGGGCCAGCGTGTGCAATCGGTCGTGGAGTTGCTGGCGCGCCGCGAGGTTGTGCTGTTCGATCTCGGCCGGCAGGCCGACCGGCTCCCAGGCGGCCAGGCTGACCATGCCCTTGCCGTGTTTGGCGAAGCGGGGCTGCTCGCCGCGCTTGAGCGCGCGGTCGATCTCGGTCAGGATGACCGAATACATCGAGGCGGCCGGGGTCTGGCCGTCGGTGGCAATCAGGCCCAGGTCGAGGGCGTGGCGGGTGATCGTCTGGTAGTGCATCGGGCGGTGCTTGCCGAAGCGCTTGAGCACCTGCTCGGCCGCGTCGGCGAAGGAGAGGGTCGTCGGGTGTTGGCCGTCGTCCTTTGGCGCTGGTACCGGAGCCGGAGCCTCCAGTGCGATACCGTCGTTCACCGTGAAGATGCTGCGCCCGACTCGGCGGAAGCGCGAGGCCACCCCGTTGGCCTTGATGTCCACCGCGATCCGCGAGTCGACTGTTGCGCCGGGGGTCTGGCCTCTCGTCGTCCAAAGGCCCTGGGCGCGCATTCGCTGGGCGATCTCGGTCGAGTGCAGCGGCTCGCCGGCTGCTGCGAGCACCTGGTAGGCGGCGTCGATCACGGTGAGCGTGCCAGGTGGCGCTGGGAGGTGATCCTCCAAGGGTTGAGGTGGCGCCGGGCGGTCGTCTGTCTCGGGGGTAGCGATCTTCTCCTGCCCATCGGGCTGCGCCTTGGTGCGGAAGGCGGCGTACTCCGGGTAGCGCGCCAGGTAGGCGACAGTGATGCGCTCGGGAAGGTTGGCCAGCAGCTCACGCCCTCGCTCCGTGATGCGGAACCAGCCGCGGCGCGGGTTCTCCACCAGTAGCGCCTTGCCCAGGTGGGTGCGTGCCCAGCCGACCTTGTTGTCGAAGTTGAGCTGACGCATAAGCGCCGACCCGATCAAGATGGGTTCCAAGCCAGATGCATAGGGTTGCTGCGCCTGCATCTTCACGTAGCAGCGCCATCTCGGTAATGCCCCGTAGAATTGGTTGAAAAGCGGTAATTGGTGTGAGGGTCGGTGCGGTTGCAAGATCTTGGGCCTTGGATAGAACCGTCCGCTCCACTGCTGCCTGTGCTTCCCCATCATCGCTCACCTGACGCACATAGGCACCGATGAGGCGGTGCATCCGCAGGCCATCATCGCGCTCGCGCTCCAGCAGACCAAGGCTGATCAATCGCCCCAGGCCAGCCTCAGCGGCGAGCTGCGCGTCTAGGTCATCGTTGTCAGTCTCCAGGGTGGCACGGAGCAATTCGGCAGGTATGATTTCGCCCGGCACGAGGTGTGCGGCCCGCGACAAGAGCTTCAGGAGCAGGGTATCCTCGCCGTCCTGCGGGTTGAGCCGCACATAGCTGAGGGCGAAGGTGCGGGCCACATCGCGGCTATGGCCAGTAGGGAGCTTCCCGTCCTGCTCGCGTAGTGATAGCCGTTCGAAGATACGCGGGCTGCGCAGCTCCTCCAGGTAGCGCACGATGGTCAGATGCTTCCCGATCCCAGCCAGGAAGCGACCGGCCAGATGCAGCGCCAGCGGGAGGTCGCCCAGCTCATTGGCCAGGGCATCAGCGTCGGCATCGCTCAGGTTGAGGCGCTGCGGTCGCAGCAGGGCGATGCTCTCGGTACGCTGAAGCACGCCTAGCGTGTGGCGCTGCACGCCCAAGTCGCCCGGCCAGTCCGGGTTGCGACTGGTGATCAGCACGCGCGCTGCGCCGCCGGGGTGGTGGGTACGCACCAGGTCGGGCTCCTCGCAATTGTCGAAGATCAGCAGGTAGGGCAGCCCGCAGCTCAGGCGGGCGCGCACCAGGTTGACCTGCTCGTCGAGCTTCAGTCCGGCCGCCTCAGTAAAGAGCTGGAGCTGGCCTGTGCCACCAAGGCGCGCGATCTCGGTCGAGATGGTGTCGGGCTGGGCGAAGCTGAGCCAGAAGACCTCCGGGAAGAAGCGCCCGTAGCGGTAGGCGAACTCGACCGCCAGCTGGGTCTTGCCGATGCCTCCCAGCCCGCTGGCTACCGCCGACTGGGCCTGGCTCACCGCGACAGCCTGGCCGCCTTTGAGCAGGCTGGCCAGGGCTTTCAGGTCTTCCTCGCGGCCGACGAACTGGCGGTTGCGGCTGAGTTGGCCCAGCCACGAGCTGGGCGGCAGGGTATCCTGCGGCTCAGGAATGGTGTCAGTGGGCAGATCGGCCAGGCGAGCCTGCGCTGCGGCAAGCTCCTCGTCTGTTACAGCGACAGAGCGCGGAATGAAGGCTTCCTGGACAATTGTCGTCTTGTACAGGTTGCCGCCGACAACGTCGCCGATGGTCACATCGCCAGACTGCGCTGAGCCAAAGTTGATCAGTGCGCCGATAGGCCGCTCGGGCTGATCAGGGTCAGGTGGCGTGGGCTGATTAGTGGATGGAGGCATCGCTATCCAACCTCCTCGTCCGTCAACCCCGCGACGTGCTCCATGAGCAGGCGGTGGACGAAGATGTAGCTACCGCCGACGCGGCGCAGCAGGATGCGCTCGACGGCGTAGTCCAGGAAGCGCGGGTAGCGCCAGGGCGCGTAGCCGCAGAGCGCGCAGACCAACCGCAGCGCGAAGTGCTGCACGAAGGCCAGCCCGCCGAAGTAGAGGCTGGCCGCCGTACCAAATCCAAGACTAAAAACCAACCCGATCTGGGTCATGAAATCAACACCGTAGAGAATTCCGTTGGCTAGCCCCTCATCGCGCGCGGTGATTAGCCCCATAGCGAGGCCACCACTTGCCCCCACGCCCAGGCCTACAAGCAGTCCGAAAACCGCCCAGGAGCCAAGCGCCAGCCATAACGATTGTCTGAGGCTCTGATTAGGCTGGGTCTTCATATTCAGATCGGTCTGGTTGAGTCCGCTGGCGATACCACCAATGATCGCCCCGATGCCTCCAAAAGATAGGCCAATGAGCGTTGCGCCGCGTATGCCAAACGTGATGCCAAGATACCCATGACCTACGTAATCAACGTTCAGCTCGCCGCTCAGGCCAATGCTGAGGCCAATGATCGCACCGATAAACACGCCTAGGCGCCACCGCCTGCGGGCCATACGAGCTGACCAGCGAAGCATTTCGGTGGGCTTGATGCCCCCGCTTTGAATGAGGGCGGCGGTCACCAATCCTAGCGAGACGGCTGAGATTCCCCATAGCCAGATAGGGCTGGATTGACTCAGGCCCGCAACTCCCCATGCCAGTGATGCGATTGCGGATGCGAATAACCACCCGACCGCTATATGCCAACGACGCTGTCGCGCCGGGGGATGCTGGAGCAAGCTCACCAGCAGCCCAGCACCTAGCCCAAAGGTCAGTCCAAAGGTCAGTCCAAAGGTTAGCCCAGAGGTTAGTTTTTCAGACATGACAGATGCGGTAGTGCTCATCTGGTGCAGCAATAGCTGGCGCAGGCCACTGGCTATGAGTCCTGATAATGCGCCAACGAGCGCCCCCAATATCGTCCCGCTGACTGTGGCCTCTATGGTTGCGAACAGCACATACAGCCCGCGCTGCCACCAGTGATTCACCCACCAAGGCTGCATCAGCTCGATCTGGAAGATGGTCTGCCTGTCCTGGGTCAGGTTCCGAGCCAGCCAGCGTAGCCAGCGCATGGTTTGCGCCCGCGTGTAGCGGTGTGGATCGCTGCGGGCCGGGCGCTCAAACATACGCTGCACGTAGCTGTCGAAGAGCAGGCGACGCTGCGCGGCGGCCTCCAGGCCCAGTAGCTCCTCCGGGCGCCGACCCTGGTAGGCCAGGGAGAGGATGTTCAGCATCAGCGGCGCACGCGCCAGCTCGCGCAGCTCATCGTCCTGGTCGAGCACGACCTTGACCCCGGCCAGGGGCGCGCCGGCCCAGGCCAGGTACTGGTCGATCTGCGCATCGTCGAGCGGCTGCACCTGCACGGCCGCGTCCAGGCTCAGCTTTGCGCCGATGGCCTGGTAGTCGGCGACCCGTGAGCAGACGACGATGCCCTCGGCGCCGTGCTCCTGCATGAAGCTGTTGATCGCGGCCACACAGCCGACCCGCTGCGGCTCGGCCACCTCGTCCAGCCCGTCGAGCAGGGGTAGGACGGTATTCTCCTGGAGCCACTGTTGGGCAAAGCGCTTGCTGAGGCCGTACTGGTCGCGCAGCTCCTGTACCAGCCACTTGTCGAGCGGCGGGCGCTGCTGCGCCCACGAGGAAAGGTTGAAGATCACCGGGATGGGCCGGGTCTCGTCGCGCCGGGCCTCGGCCATCAGGTGCCGGGTCAGGTCGAGCAGCAGGGTGGTCTTGCCCGCCCCTGGCGCCCCCAGGATGGGCAGGCGCCGGTTGGCCTGCTGATACGCCTGGGCGATCGAGGTGCCCAGCGGCAGCGCCTGGGCCTCCTGGTTGCGCCAGGCGGCCAGCTTCGGCCCGCTGAAGCTCACCGCCTTGGGGTCAGTCTGGAGGTTCAGACTGATCAACAGCTCACGGTAGAGCGACTGCTCCAGCACGCCCGCGATCCAGAAGAGGTGGATCTGGTCGAGCATGCGCTGGCGGTTGTCGCGGTCGTGGCGCGAGAGGTTGGCGTTGATGATGTTGATCGTCAGCTTGACGATGTTCTCGCCCGCCACATCGCCAATGGTCACATCGCCGATCTGGCTGCCCGCGCCAAAGGCGATCAGCGCGCCGTGGGCGGCAACCTCGCGCCCGGCCAGGCTGCGCATGGCGCGAGCGAGGTCGGGGCTGGCGCTCAGGCGCGCCTGGGCCTCGGCCGGGCTGCTCGCGCCGGTCATGGCATCGCTGATGGCCTGAGCCAATGCGGAGGCCACCCCGTGCAGTTCAGGGGATAAATTCTGGCGCAGGGCGGCTTCGATGTCGGCAGATGGGATGATCATGCGATTGCAGATGGCAGATTGGTGGTTGCTGTACCTACCGTGCCGTGAGCGCGACGTACCCTGAGAGACGTATGCTACAATAGAGGCGAACGTTTGGCCTAGCGCTTATCAGGGAGGAATGATGTGATGCTACCCCCACATATCGCAGACCTCCATGATCGCTCCAGTCGTGGCGAACCGCTGTCCGACGATGATCAGGCGATCCTCAATGCCTGGTATGCGGAACAAGATCAGGCCGAAGGAATGTTGCTTGGGCGTCAGCCATCAGATGATACCGCCCACGATATGCATCAGCAGATCATTCAAGCAGCCAGGCATCTCGAGCAGATCACCCAGCAGATTACGGCAACCATTGCGGCAAATGACGCCATCCGCAAGGAGATCGCCATTTTGCACACGCGACTTGCTCAGCATGTGTCCGGGCGAGCTGCATAATGCTATCCCCTGAAATACGTCTGCCTGTTCGCCAACGCGCCCATTTTGCGTGTGAGTATTGTGGCGTCACTGAGATCGACTCGGCAGGCGAGTTGACGATTGATCACTACCAACCGCCTCGGCACGGCGGCGCCACCGATGATCCACAGAACTTACTTTACTGTTGCGCCCGCTGCAATCAATATAAGTCTGATTATTGGCCCCTGCGCCCAACCGATGTCTCGCTCTGGAATCCGCGCCGTGAGCAATGCGATCAGCATATGCTGGCCCTTGCCGATGGGACGCTCTACCCGATCACCGACAAGGGCACCTTTACCATTCGCCGCCTGCGCTTGAATCGCCCCCCACTTGTTGCCTATCGCCTGAACGCCGCGCACCGTCGGGAAGAGACCCACCTGCTTGAAGAGTTACGGCTTCTGATCAAGCTCCAGGAGGATGCGCAGCAGCAACACGCAAGCCTCCTGCGGGAACAACAAGCCTTACTAGAGCAACAGCGGGCATTATTGACAATTTTGCTTAAACTCCTTCACGAATCGTGAGTATCCCACCGCCCCACCGGCATCCGCGGCGGCGCGGTGCGCCAGAGCAGATCCACATCCTCGGGGGTAAGTCCGTAGGCGGCGTTGACCAGGTCGGAGAGCCGGCGCTCCAGGGCCAGCGCCTCGCCGGCGCGCTGCTGGATAGGCGTTGCCTGCTCGGTGTAGCCCGCGCGTAGCGCCTTCAAGCCTGCTGGTGTGAGCGTGCCGGTCGAGCGCGGGCGGCGCTTCTTGACCTCGGCCACAAACTCGTCCAGGCTCAGCCGGGCAAACTCGGCCAGCTTCTGCCCCGCCTGCTCAACGCCGAACTCACTTCGTAGCCAGTCCAGGGTGTCTCGCCGGGCCTCCTGATCGGCCTGGGCAATCGCAATGAGCCGGGCTACTGCTGACTCAACGTCGGCGCGCGTATCGTCAACTAGAGGCGGAATAGGGATCTGTTCCACGAAGTCGTTGAAGAATCGGAGTGCCTCGTCCTTTCCGTGAGCGGCGGCTCGCCACGAGAACCACCACAGCACCGGCGAGTTAAGGACCGTGAGGAGCCAGGGTGAGTCGGTCGGCAGGAAATAGACCGTGTTGTTGGAGAAGTGGCCGCCGGTGTCGAGCGAGAACTGGCTGCGCCAGGTGATGTCTGGGTACAGAATCTTCGGTTGCTCCAGGAGCTTCCAATAGTCAACCGAGTCCTGGATCTCATACCACTTGTAGGTGCCAGGCTTCCGTCCCGGCCACTTCTCGCCGACCCAATCCCGAGGCTTTGGCTCCAGACCCTCACGAAACCCGAGCAGATGGTTTTTGATTGCGGGGTAGGCGTCGATATTGATGCCCCGCCGGGCAAAGATCATCCAGAGACCACTCCAGTCGCTGTGCCATCGCTCCATATCCTGGCCACGCAGGTAGGGCTTGATGATCTCACTTGAGCGCGGATCATCGCGGATCAGGCGCTCCTTCGTTGGTGTATCGATCAGGAATGCTTCGTTGAAGCCAGTTAGGACACCACGATACGGCTTGATCCCAGCGAACTCAGCGAGGGGTACGCCCGCCCGACGAATCTTCTCCATCAGATCATCGGTCTCAGAGGTCTCCAGGCTCCAGGCAGATCGTCCTAGCCGGATTTGCGGCACCGGGTGGCTGTTGCTGGTCACATAGCTATCGAGGCTCACCAGCTTCAGCGCCTCGCGCGGGAACGTGGTCACTTGCACCTGATGGTCGGTAGAGGGGCTGCCGTCACTATCCGCTGGCTTCTCCAGGACGATGATGCAGGGGAAGACATCGGCCTCAGGGAAGATTGGCGCGTGGCCGAAGTCGATCAGTCGGTCGATGCGGGTTTGCTCGGCAAAGAAGCTGCGCAGCGCTTCACCATAGGCAGCCCGTAGCCACTTGTTGGTGACGATATAGCTCATGCGCCCGCCGGCGCGCAGCAGTCGCACGCCCTGCTGATAGAAGTAGACAAACAGGTCGGCCACGCCGTGGTAGGTTTCGGCGAACCCTGCGGCCAGGTATTCCTTGAGCGGCGCAAGCTGCTCCTGACGCACATAGGGCGGGTTGCCGATCACCGTATCGAAGCCAGCCTGCTCGCCCAGCGGGCGGCCGTGGCGGTCGTAGAAGACCTCGGGGAACTCCAGATCCCAGTGGAAGAAGCGCTGGCTGGCGGCCAGGGTTCGAACCCGCTCAACCTTGCGCAGCAGCGATGGCGGCAGCAGATCCAGCGCATTGCGCCGCTCGAACTCGACGATTCGGCCCAGCAGCGCCTCGTCAAGGCCCTGACCGAAGTCGGCTGCGGTGCGCAAGTCGGCGTGCAGCGCGAAGCGCTCGGTCAGCTCGCGGCGCACCTGCTCGTAGATCTGCTCCTGCGCCTTCACCTCATCCACGGTGCGCCCGGCGCTCTCCTCGATCAACCACATGCTGCCCACCGCGCTCATCATCGCCCCGGCGAAGGCCGGGTCATCGAGCAGGCTGAGCTGGCCGACTGCGGCGGCAGCGGTCTCTTTCTTGCTGCGTTTCGCCTTCTTGGCTCCGCTGCTGGCGGTGTCGAGATCGCTGACCCGCGTGCCGACCAGGGCGTTGCCGCAACGCAGGTGGTGATCGAGGAACGAGAGCGGGCGCCCCTTCGCCGCCGTGGCCAGCCAGAGCGAGAGCTTGGCCAGGTCCACCGCCAGCGGGTTCAGATCGACCCCGTAGATGCAGCTCTGGGCCACCCGGCGCTTCCAGTAGGCCAGGTCGGCCTCGTCGCCGGCCTCGGCGGGCGGATAGACGCCCAGCTCCACGAGGTAGCGCGCGATGTACTCCATCGCCGCGACCGGAAAGTGCCCGCTGCCCATGGCCGGATCGACGCAGTTCACCTCCAGCACCGCCGCGATCTTCTCGGCGTCGCTGCTCTTCCCGGCCACGGCCGCATCCAGCACGGGGCGCAGGGTCTGCTCGACGATGTACTGCACCACGAAGTCGGGGGTGTAGTAGGAGCCGGTGCGGTGGCGCTCTCCCTTGTCGTTGACGATCTCGGTGCTGAAGCCGTCGGGCGTGCGCTCTGTCAGCACCAGATGATACTCCAGCAGCCCCTCATAGATCGTGCCCAGGTGACGCTCGGCCAGGTCGCGGTAGTCGATAAACTCGCGCAGGCCGGTCTGCGGGCTGATCACGCGGGCCAGCTTGTCGAGGGCCAGCTGGAGCTGCGCATCGCCCACGCTGTAGCGGTCGAGAAATGCGTGGCGCTGCGGGTCGAACAGCCCACCGTTAAAGGTGGCAACCTTCAACGGCGGGCTGCCCTCGTTGATGATGCCGAACAGATCGCGCAGCTTGGCCCAGGTGCGCCCGGTATCGGCGAGCAGGGTCACGCCGCTGTCGAGGCGGCGGGCCACGTCGCGCACCACTGCGTAGAGGCTGTACTCGTCGCGGTAGCCGGGGCTCTCGCGCAGCGGCAGCAGCTCGCGGGCCTCGGCGTAGAGCACGAAGAGCAGCCGGTAGAGCACGATCAGGCTGTTGCTATAGATCTCCCGCAGCATCGCGGGCGTCGGCTCTAGGCGATTGCGCGGGGAGTCGAGGAAGCCCTGGGCCAGGTGGCGCAGGGCATCAAAGACCTGCGTCTTGAGCGACTCAGACACCCCGCGGGCATAGTCCACGCTCTCGCGCAGCATCCCGTTGAGGGTGAGTGCATCGCCCACTGCCGGCGCAAAGGCTGCCCGGCGGAAGAAGGCGTAGAAGTAGAGGAACGCCTCGGGGTCGTTAGCCTCGGCCAGTTCCTGCAGATCGACCTCGTAGAAGCGATCCTGCTTCTCGACCGTCTCCTTATGGTAGAGCCGCCAGCGCCGCCCGTTGGTCAGGAGGCCCCAGGCCAGCCCGGAGTGGCGCATGTAGAAGGCGATCTGGTCGGCAGGGACTTTGTTGATCTCATCGCTCTCGCCCTGGCTCGACACATCGAGCTTGCGCTCCCAGTACTTGGCGTCGCCGACGGCCAGGGCCGCGCCGAGGTCGGCGTCGGTGAGCACGCGGTTCTTGTTCGCATTGAGCGCGGCCAGGTCGCGGTAGAAGAGGTAGTCGGGCTTCTTGGTGCCCTTGGGCGTGCGCAGACTGGCCTGCACCTCGAAGGTGTGGCCGAGCAGCTCCAGCACCGGGCGCACCAGCTCGCGCTCGGTCTGAGACTCGTTGGTCGAGGGGGTGAAGGCGATCAGCAGCGCGCGCACCTGGGCGAGGACGGGGGCGGCCTCGTCGATCAGGTCGAGCCAGGCATTGCGCCGGGGCAGCGTCTCGTCGAGATAGCGGTCGGCGAAGAGCTGACGGTTATGGTGGCGCTGGGCGAGGGCCAGGGGCAGCTGCGACGCCGACATAGAGCACCTTCGCGCCGCACCGGGCATTGCCCCCCGTTGGCGGCAATGCTATACTACCAGGAGCGGAACGCGCACAAACGATTGTCCGACACACGGCCCACGCGCATGCCTGGCAGCGGAGCGTGGGCTTTGTGTTGCCTCGGATTATAGCACGCGCCGCAGCATATTGGCGGGCGAATCCTTACCCGCAGCGACTCAGCGGGTGATCAAAGCGCGGCCCAGGGAACCGAGGACTCGGTTGACCATCAGTGTATCAGCCGCCCAGCCGTCATCGAGAGGAAGGGCGGGTGGGAGTCGATCCAGGAGAACCATCGCACGTTTGCGCATACGATTCCAGTGACGCAAATGCCAGCGCAGCCGGCCCAACCTCGCCTGTGCGTGCTATACTTCCTCTCATGTCCCGGTGTCAATCGCCGGCGGGCACAGCCATATCCAGGGAAGAAGCTATCGGGTTGTCACGATGGCGATCTGCGCCCCATCCCGATCGACACCTTCTGGCAGCACCTTGATACACTACTATCGTTCGACGCCGTCGCCGAAGCTGCGAGCATCGATGCACCCGAGATCGGCCCCCGTTCTAGCTTGAACCGCTGCCTTACCTGGCTGCGCGCAACGGTCAGTGCCGGCGCGGATGACTTCGATGCCCGCTGCACGCTCGAGTCGCCCATCTGCGAGCACATCCTCTACCGGCTGGCCTATAATGAGGCCGCGAATGATGCACGCCTCTTCGTGCCGGCCATGCTCAGCATGCTGATGCTGATCTACCTCCGCTTCGGACAGCCGGCTACCTGGCTGACTCCGGAGTGGGCCGTCGCCCGCATGGGCGCCGACGGTCGCCTCAGCCTGGATGGGTTCGTCCGCACGCTGCACCGCAGGCTGGAGCAGCAGGCCCTGACCCTGGCCGACTTCGCCCGCTGGATCTACGACGAGTATGTCATCCTGCAGCACCTGCTTGTCGCCACGAGCAAGCTGCCGGAGAACACCTTCCGCTTCCAGCGCGAGGGCAACCGGCTGCGTTTTGTCCAGCTCGACAACTCGCTCACCTTCAATGACTCGCGCTTCGACGCGCTGAGCACGACCCTCCACGAGCTGGGTCTCTGTGGCGATTTCCTTGCCGAGAGCCGCCCGCTCACCGCCGACGGCGAGCGGCTGCTGCACGAAGGAGATCTGCTATGAGCGAGCTGCCCCTCCCCGAACAATTCACCGGCCCCTGGGAGCACCTGCTCATTCTGACCTACGGCATGGATCTGCCCTTCTTTGAGCAGACCCTGCTGCGCGAGCTGTCAGCTCGTTGCCGCAACCGGATTATCCTCAGCGATGGGCAGCACTTCCTCGACGCCTGCGCGCTGTACCAGCAGAACGCTCTGGCACGCTACTTCAACCAGCGCTACGTGGCCGAAGGCATCTTCGCGCCGCGGGCCGCCCACGCCAAGCTCATCCTGCTGACCAACCCGACCGCAGGCCGGCTGCTGATTGGCAGCGGCAACCTGAGTATGCACGGCTACGCCTCCGGCGGCGAGCTGTTTACGAGCTACGCCTACAGCGCCGCAGATCCCGAGCGGCGCGAAGCATTCTCCGGTGTGCGCGATCTTCTCGATAGGAGTCACATGGCATCCGCATGACGTGCAACTATCTATCCTGGCTCGACAGGTGTTAAATGTCAACTAGATCCGCGGGGCCTCACGGGAGATGCGGAAGAGCCGATCTTTCGTGATGCCATGCGGGCCGTGGCGTAGCGCGTCATCTCTAGCACGTTGCTGGCGACGCAGCCGCAGGGGACGTGGATCCGGTTATAAGCCAGAACTTCGGGATATTTATTCTACTATATAGCGAACAATGAGCCAGACCTCCGCATCAGCCAGGCGCGCGAGAGCCTGAGTCGGGCCGACCGGATCTGCCGCTGCGGTAAACAGGAATGCCCGCTGCTCGCCTAGCGCTGTGGTGGCGGCATCCCACACGCCTGCATCACCGACACTGTGATGCTGCAGCGAATCCTTTTCGGTCAGCCCGTAGAGATCGAATCCGGTGATGGTGATCACCTTGTTCTCCGCAAGATACGGGAAGTAGTCCTTGCGAATCGTAGCGGCGAAATCGCCCGCGCCTTTGACAAACGCCGCCCATTCACTGGAGAAGTCGTGGCGTAGGCTGAAGAGCAGCCCTAGGCCCGACGTTCCAACCGCTGCGACCATCGCCTTGAGACTGTCCACGGCCCCTTTACGTAGTGGCACCCCACCCTCGCGCGCCGTGTAGCGCATGTGCAGAATGACATCGCTGATCGTGCGGTAGTCGAACTGGCGGAAGTCGGTAGGCAGCTCCAGCTTCCAGGCACTCTCGGCACCCGCGCCCTCGAACGGCAGCAGTCGATCATCGTGCAGGTTGGCCTCAAACAGCCCGCTGTCGTTCTGGGCGGAGCTGGTGACGATCGACTGCGTCGCGCTGAAGTAGTCCACGAAGCGGTCGTCTTCGCTGCCCTGGCGGGCGTAGCCATCGCCAGGCAGCGGCGACCTGCGCAGCGAGCTTTTCGTCAAGGTCAACGTGCAGCTGACACTCGTGTATGGGCCGGTCACGCACGGGATCGTCAGGCCGACAGTCTTGATGCGACGCAGATAGTGGCCGGGCGTGTCGAGGTCGAAGACCCACTCGGGGATGCTCACCTGGCATGCGCCAGTCGCCTTGAGCGTCAGCAACGCGGCGGGGTTGAGCTGGCGCAGTGAGATATGCCGGGTCAGCTCGTACTCGCGCTTGTTGTGCTCGTGGTAGGCCAGCTCCATGCGCTTGACGTCGAGGTAGAGCGCCTCGCCGGAGAGCAGCCCTTTGCGCCCGCCGTCCCAGTAGTTGAACTTGATATAGTCGGTCTTCGTCACCTCCTCGCGCATCAGCTGCTGCTTCATCGCGCGCTCGGCTCCGCGCGCCGTGTCAACGGCGAAGCGGTAGTATTCGTAGTAGAGCCGCGCGATCTCGCCCTGCATCCAGGCGTAGAGCTCCGCGTTCGAGAACTTCTCGTGTAGGAAGCGATCCACCTCCTGGGCGTTGGCGATCTGCTGCTTGATCGTCAGGTACTCGCGGTGGGCGATCTGCTCGGCGATCAGCGCGGTCAGGATCTGCCGCCCGAGCTGCATCAGCTCGTGCGCGGCGAGGTTGTGCTGGTACATCCACTCGTCGGCGCGGCGCTCGTAGGACGCGGTTTTAGACGCCATTCCCGCCTGCTCATGCTCCCACGCGGCGATAATGCCGAGGACATCGCCCGCGATCCTTGCCCCCGCGACAAGCGCCGACCCAACTTTTAGATCTAATGTGACCCCGAGCCCCCAAAAATGCAGGTTGCCTTTCGCATCGGGAATCGGTGTGAACGCTCCTGCGAGTGAATGAAAGACTGACGCGGCAAGTCCGGTGTCACGCGACGCCTTCAAATGCACAAACTCATCATCTTCATTGGTGGTTAAATGTAGCCTGGCCCGGCCCTCATCCGTAAGGCTCAGCTGCGGGAGCGCCTGTAACGTCAGCGCCTTGTCGTACTGCCCGACCAGGGTAGCATATGCCTCCACGAAGTTCGCCTCGTTGAGATCCAGCGCGCTGAAGTCGAGCGGCAGCGTGTCCAGCGCATTGGGATCGCTGGGCAGGCCGAGCAGACGCTGGTAGTAGTGCAGCCGCTCCAGCGCGGCCTGTCGGCTGGTGATCAGTGACTTGATCGATTCCTGCGCAGACGCCCACTGGAGGAAGCGCACCTCCTGCTGCATCTGCTGAATATTGGCCTCGTGGCTCTGGCGCAGCAGCGCCAGCCGCTCGCCATCGCCCTTCTCAATTGCCGCGAGCAGGGCGGCGCCTAGCCCGCGCACCTCGCCGCACAGCTCAAGCGCCTTCTGGATCAGCAACAGCGAGCGCGCCGGGCTGAGCGGCTGGTTCTGGCCGCTGACCACCGAGCTGATGTCAAGCCCTGCGGCCGCCGCCTTCACCAGCATGCCTGGGTCGATCGGCGGATCGAACAGCGCAAGCTGGCGCACCACGCCCTCGATGTTCATACAGTGACGGATCTTGAAGAGCCGGTCGGCCACCGTGTCCCAGTAGCCGAGCATCTTCTCGTTGCGCGGGATGCAGAAGTAGAGCGTGCGCCCGATGCCGAACAGCGGCCCGGTCGCGTCCGGCTCGGCGCTGGTCGTCTGCGGCTGGCCAAGGTTGAGCGGGAACTTGCCCTCTAGCTCGACGAGCGCGTTGCCCAGCGCATCAAGGCCCTGCTTCTTCAGCTCGGCAAAGGTCTTGGGCCGCACACTGCCGGCCTGCGGGATGCGCTGCGGGCGCTGGCCGAGCAGGTTGGCCGCCAGCACGTAGATCTGCGTCGCCTCGTTGATGCTCTCGGTCGTGTCCTGCTGGAACAGGTTGTCGCCCCAGGCGATCAGGTTGTCCAGGTACTTCATCACCACGCAGTACTGGTAGGCGAGCTGCCGGGTGCGGGCCACGACGTGCGGCTGGAAGGGCTTGTTCTTGATCGCCTCGTAGCCCTGGAGGAGCTTGCCCTTCAGCTCAAGCTCGGTCGGCGAACATTCGCTGTCAGGCTTGCTGAGCAGCGCCAGCTGCTCATCGATCTGCGTGGCCGCACCGGCCTCGCGGAAGGCGAGAAACCTCCAGAAGCGCCTATCGTTCGAGGTCGGGTCGAAGATATAGTGGAACCAGCGCTGGGCCTCGGCGAAGCGCTGGTTCTTGCTCAGATGCACCGCGATCGTCAGCGGCACATGGAAGAGCAGCTCCCAGTTGTAGTTGGCGTAGGCGCCGCCCGCGCTCAGATCGATCTGCTTGGGCGAGTGCTTGATCTTCACCAGATCGCTGGCCAGCACACTGTAGAACGCCTCGAAGAACTCAGCAGCCGGGCTCTGGTTGAGTCCCTGGAGGAAGTTTGGGTCGAGCATGCCCGGCAGCGCTGTACGGTTCAGCTGCGCGATCAGCTCGCCCACGAACGGGTGAAAGAAGTTCTCGAAGGTGTAGGTGAACTCGGTGTCCTGCGTGCTCACCGTGGCCCCAAGGAACTTCTCGACCTCGCGGTACGCCAGGGTCTCGTGGAACTGAAGCGTGCCTGTCAGCGAAACTGGCATAGGATGTTCACTCCTTCGCGATCTGCTGTGCTGGACGCTAGCGCTGCTTCGGCAGCGCGCCGGCCAGCCCAAGTTCGACATCGCCGAAGCGCACGCTGCCCAGGCTTCCCAGCGCCTGTTTGATCTGGGCGTCTTCGCTCACGAAACGCTCGATTGGCACCGGGTTGCTGATGTCCTGAGGTTGCTCGACGCTTACTGGCCCGCTCCGATCCAAGATGTGAGGTTTCGGTTGCAGCACCAGCGCTGAGATGTGGGAGCTAAACCCAGGGTCTATGAGGGTCAGGCCAGTATAGCCGTGGTAAGCGGGAGCGGAAATCGTCACCAGCTTCCTGGTGGTGGTGACGTAAAAGGCGTGGCGGCGATCCTCGTAGAAGAAGGGTGACGACCACCCGTTGCGGAGATCATACTGCTTCGATGTGATCACGTGGTCGGTACGTTGCTGCTTGGTCTTGAGCAGCGGTCGCTTCAAGGGGCTGCTGCCGTCGCGCTGGTAACTGGCGATCACCTGATCATCGGTGGTGGTTACATAAAATGGGGCTTGTTTCACGACGGATGCTTGATAGAGCGATGGCAGGCTGTGGGTATTGTAGAGAATAAACCTGCGGCTAAGGAGGATGTACCGAATAGTGGCAAACTTCGGGTATCCCTGGAGTTGACCGTTAACCGTGATTACGAGCGCGTCGCCCTCCTCGTACACCTCAAGGATTAACTCCGAACGGTCGAATGCGCTCGCTCCAGTGGGAACGAAGGTTCCCAACGTCATCGGCTTATTGACATCCGACGTTTTCGTCGGCTGCCACTTGCCGCTGTAGTACTCGCTCCAGCAGAGCATCGCTTGCGTCGTGACCATGGGTGGCGTGAGGCCGATCTGCGCTACTTTCACCTTTGTGAGATCGGCATCCTTGGCGGCGCTGATCGGGTTCTGTCCATCCATGGGCGCCTGCTTCAGCATGCGCAGCCAGAACAAGAAGATCCGACCCTTCCAGACCACCGGGATCACCGGGTTGTCCTCGATATCGAGCTTGATCTGCTCCCACGGGGTCCAGTAGCCGTATTCGCGTCGGCGGTAGTAGTATTTGCGGCTGGCCCCGCTGGTGCGCGCTACCACGTGGGCGATGTCGTCGATCGCTTTGGTCTCCGGGTTGTCTTCAATGTAGTGGATACCGCACGGCTCGAGCTTCGCCACCTCGTCGAGTTTCGACAAATAATTGAGCAGCGCGACCGTCGCCCGCTCCTCGGTGATGTCGCTCTGCAACAGCTCGCTCATTGCCTCCTTGAAGAAGGGCGACTGGTCGTCGCGCAGCTCCGGCTCCAGCCAGTTCTCCGGCCACAGGAAGACCTTGCGGTTGGCCTCCCACACGCGGTAGCGCTTCATCCATTCCCATTGTTTGGCATTGATTGCTGCTGATGCAACGCGCGGCTCAAGGTTCATCAGGCAGCGCTCGATGAAGAGCTGCGCCGAGGAGAGCGCGTGGCGGATGCGCGAGGTCTGCATGCAGGGGTCCATCTGCACGTCCATCAGGAAGTACTCAAAGAGCTTGTCGGGCGTGTCGATGTGCGCCGAGGCGGGGTTCGCCCGCATCTGGTGCAGGATGTAGACGACCAGCGCATCGCGCTGTAGGCCGCGCAGCGTATCATTGATCGGCTTGATCACGCTCAGCCAGTCGCCCTCGGCGTAGCGCGCCCGCAGCGCCGCTTGCAGATCGCGCACCGTTGTCGCCTCCGGTTCGTTGGTGGTGGCTGCGATCAGGCTGGCAGCTGAGATGCCCAGTGCCGTCGCCCAGGTGTAGGCGTCGAACACCCGCAGGAAGGTGTCGAGATGCGCGAGATCCGCGCTCACGCTCCCGAAGCGGGCCAGCAGGGCGGCGAGCGCGGATGGCTCCCAGCCGGTGACGGCCAGGAGCAGGCTCTTGTGATCCTGCGCGACTGCCTCGGGCGCTTGCAGTACGGCCAGCAGGCGCTCGTCGTCCGGCGCCAGCATGCCTTTGAGTCGGGCAAAGTGGAGCAGCGCAGTGAGAGACGTGCATAGAGCTGCCGACGTGAGAGCGTCTGGATCGCCGCTGACCGCCAGGCTGTTCAGCCAGCCCTGCCCGCCGATCTGGTAGTCGGTGGCGGCGGCCAGGTAGGCGAGCTCATTGGCCGTTAGCTTGAACGCGTCGGCCAGCGAGGCCGTCTTAAAGAAGCGCACATAGGTCTGGCGCAGCTGATCGCGCAGGCTGGCCGAGTAGAAGTAGCGCGCGGGGATAACCTCCCAGCCGCGCCCGGTTGTCTGCCACTGCACGTTGAGCATGTCGTTGAGCTTTTCGGCCTTCAGCCTGAAGGCGTACAAGGTTCCGGCGCGCAGCTCAAGCGCGGTGTCGTTGCTCCACCGGGCGGCGCTCTGCGTCAGCGCCACGTTAGCATCGCCCAGGGCCAGTTCTACGCTCGCGCCAGCGTCGGCCGCGATGCGGATGTTGTAGAAGCCGCTCTCGGGCACCTCGAGGTAGCCGCTCCAGATGCCGGAGATCGGATCGCCGCCATGAGCCGGCAGCGGATGGTCTGGCCGGTTGTTGCTGCCTGTGGGATGGTAGTCGAGCGCCGCCTCGGCAGCGCCGGTGTGATCAACCAGCCCCGTGGCGGTGTCGCGAAAATAAAACTGCGCGGCCAGGCCATCCTGCTCGATGGCGGTCAGATCATCCAGCGCCGGCTGCGTTGCGTTAGCGGCTGCGTGCAGCACGGCGCCTTTGCCGAGGATTGCCTCGGCAAAGGCGGCATCGGTCTTAGCGGCGGCGCTGATCGCCTGCAATGCCTGCTGGCGCTTGCGCCGCCGCTTGAGCGTGGGCAAAAAGCTTGCCAGCAGCGCGGAGCGCTTCTGCTCGGCCGGGTCCTTCGCGGCGACATAGGCGCTGTAGAGCGGCTGAAGCTCGGGGTAGCGCGCAAAGAACGGATCGACGATCCGCTGGTTTTCCTTAAAGAGTTCATCGACGGCCGCTGCGAACGCTGCGGCCACCCCAACCTTAAGCGCATCGCGGGTGGCGGTCGTCATAACGCCAGCGAAGGAGAGCCGCTTGCGGAAGTCGTCGTAGGCGATGCGCCCTGGTGCGGCATCAAGGATGGGCTGCGCAAGGGTCGTTTGGCTGTGGCTGTAGTGAACATCGCTGGCCAGCGTGTTGTTCAGCAGGCCGAAGAACTGGTCGGTGGTCGCGTTGTCGTAGACAAGCGCCATGCGGGCGCGAGCGATCTGCCCGTCCGGGTCGTCGACGATGGCGAATTCGCCCTCTACTGCGGCGAACCCGGCGCGCAGGCTGCGGGCGAACGCGCTGATCTCTCCCGGATCAGGCGCGGATCGACCGCTGATGTCCTGGTTCCAGATCAGGTACAGCGCCTGCCCTGGCTTCAGCCCCGCAGTACGCAGGCGGTTGACGAGGGCGATGAAGCGCAGCATCGACGGCCCGGCAGGATCGACTGCGGCGAAGGGATCGAGGCCGCTGAACTGCGCGAGCAGCAAGAACTCCTGCACGCTCAGCTTCAGCTTGCGCGCCAGCCAGCCGCGGCGGAAGATCGCGCTGACGTTCTCGACCGTGAGCGGCGTGTTGGCATCGAAGCCGAGATCAGCGCTGATGCGCTTAAACTCGTCGTCTGTCAGCGTGAGGGCGGCGCGCAGGGCGTCCTGGTGGTCGAGCAGCTTTTTGGTACCGTCGAGGAGCTTGCCAAAGCCATCGTCGGCGAACACCGGGTCCTGCCTGAGCAGGGCCGCGCTCAGGAAGAGCTGGCGGTAGAGCGAGACCGCCCCGTAGGTGTCGATCGGCGCGAAGCATGCCAGCAGCGGTAAGAGGTCGCGCTTCAGCTTGAGGTTCAGGCTGTCGATCAGCCGCTTGAGCACGCCCAGGCGCGGCAGCAGCACCAGAAAACCGGCGTCGAGCCGCTGCAGGTTCACACGGTCGTCGGCATCATTCGGAAGCTGCTCAGCCGGATAGAGCGCGCCGATCGCCTTGTCGGTCTGCTCGATGCTCCAGCCCAGCTTCTTCCACAGCCGGATGAAGCGCAGCAGGCGGACGAACTCGAAGGGGCGCACCTGCTCCGCCAGCCTGGCCGGGTCGGCGTAGCGGAACTCAAACTGATCGAAGCGTGAGACAATCTGCGCGCCGGACGGGTCGGCCAGCACGAGCAGGCCCATGATCCGGTCGTAGTTGGTCTGATCCCTGACCCAGCCCTTGATGTCGCCGCCGTACTGAGCGGGATCGAGCCCTGGCGCGAGAGCAGCATCGAACTGCTCGTCGCTGATCGCGCCCGCCTTGAGGTCGCTCAGGGTAGCTAACGGCACACCCAGCCGCTCCAAGCTGGGAATGAGCGCGCCATGCGGGTTGATGAAGCGTGTCCTGAGCAACTCGATCAGGTCTTCGTAGCTGATGTCGAGCCGGCGCGTAAAGGCTCTGGCATTCGACAGCTCTGTCAGCATCTCGGCGTCCGTCATCGCCGCCGTGAAGCCATACAGCTGCTGCAAGGTCAGGGCACCATCGGTGAGCAGCGCGTACTCGGCGCGTGAGAATCGCAGCTCCTCCATCCAGACATCGCGCCAGCCATAGCCGTCCGCGCCGGCGCGCTCAAGCGCATCGTCCTTGCGCAGCGCCTGCATCAGCTGCGGCAGCGGCGCGCTAAACGCCTCGAAGGAGCGGCGCAGCTGCTCAAGCGGCTGGTGGAAGGGCAGCGGCGACGTGGGCGGGAGCAGTGGCGGCGGATTGCGCTTGCCGGCCAGGATGGCATAGGCCGCCTCCTGGACGAACTGCGGGTTGGCCAGCAGCTCCTCCGGCGTCGCGCGGTCATCGGTGCTATGGCCGGTGTAGTCTTCCAGCTTCAAGTCGTTGGCGATGAAATATTCGAGGGTCTCATTGACCAGATCGATATAGGGCAGCGGCGTATTGGTATTCTCACAGGTCAGCGGCAGGTGCTGTAGATCGGGGCGGCGCGCGAGCAGCACCTCAAGTGGTGTGCTATCGATACCGGCGGGCTGTCCGGCGGCATCCCACGCCGCTTTGCCGTATGGGTACGGCGCGCCAGCGTGATCTTTCTTCCACTGGGTGAGGAATGTATCCCAACGTGGCTGGTCGCGGTCCAGGAACTGTAGCAGATCGACCATGTAGGCCGCCGGGCTGAGGATGGAGCGACAATGCTCGCAGTCGCAGTAGTCTATCTCGCCAAAGAGCTTCTCCAGGGTCGGGTAGGCGATCACATCGCCGACGTTGGCCGGGACGTTTGGCGCGGGTGCCACGATCTGGGCCGGGCTATGCACGCCGATGCCCGGCGCGTTGCTGGCGAGCAGATACGAGGTCGCAATGTTCAGCAGCGCGTTGTGAACCTGCTGGGCCTTGGCGTGGATGAGCGCGGCATTCGCCTCGCCGCCCACCACGTCCTTGAACCCGCTAACAAACTCGGCGCGGTCGTAGCGCACCACGGCGAAGGCCGAATCCACACCCCTGGCAAGAAGCGCATTCATCGCGCCGTCGCTGGGCGTGATCTGGCGCACCCGCTGGATGCGCGTGATCTCGCGCTGCACCGCCGGCTCAAGCGGGATCTGGTTGCGCACGACAAACTGCTCGACGGGCTGCATCCCGATCTCGAACTGGCCGTGATGCTGCATCAAAAAGCCATGGATCTCGTCTACCATACCGCCCAGCGTCGGCGTCTCGCCGCTCTTAACCATGGCAGCCAGGGTCGCGGTCGGGTAGCTGAGCCGCAGCTGCGTGGTGAGCACGTCGGCATAGTTGATGCGCCGCGCCGGCGCATCCGCCCCGGCGATCTCCGGCGGGACAGCATCATCGCCGAGGAGCGCAAGCCATGCGTCGGGCCGATGATAGCCCTGCTCGATCAAGTTGACCGGATCGGTGAGCGGCGTCGGGGCGGCGGCGTGGAGCCTGGCGGTGAGTGGCGCATTGTTCAGCGTCAGGAAGCCAAGCTGTCCGTCCAGCCGCAGGCGCTTTGCCGCTGGCTCGCCGAAGCTTGTCTGCACGGCATCCCAGAAGGCGCTCGGGTCGCCCTGATGCTGGATGTGAAGCCTGGCAAACTGCTCGTGCTGCGCGGCGTCCGCGTCCGGCAGCGACACGGCCAGCATCTCGCTGAGCGATGAGCGCCCGGCAATGGCCGGGCCGGCAAGTAGCTGCCGCGCCGACAGCTCCTGGAAGCGCGTGATCGCCGCCGGGATGTCAGCTTCAAGCTGTGCCGGGACAATACCCTGGGCGATCCCCTGCTTCCAGATCGCAGCCACGCTGGCCGAGTCGGCCCGGTAGAGCGCGCCATCATTGGCGGGCAGGCCGGCGCGGAAGAGCGCGTAGAAGAGCGCCGGGTGAATCGCAGCGTCGCCGGCGGGGTCGGGCGTGCGCGCGCTGAACTGATCAGCGAGCGCGGCCAGCGCGACGGCGCGTGCGTCCCAGCCGGACTTGTTGGCCAGGTAGGTGACGTCCTGCTGGTCGGCGGTCTCCTTGAGGTCGCGCAGGTTGCCGGCGAAGTGCGCGGCGAGGTCGCCGGTCAGCGTCTCGTGCTCGGTCAGCAGGGCCGTGTCGGCAGCCGCCTCCACGAGCACATTCAGGATCTCGGCATTCGACGCGTTGTAGTGCACCTCCGAGGCGCCCAGCAAGGTCTCGCCGCTGAGC
>JBAXES010000003.1:0-32917 GCA_037140315.1 Chloroflexales bacterium | reverse complement strand
AAGAAGCTCTACCCGACGCTCAACCCATCAGAATAAGATGGACAGAGTACTAGGGCTAGGCGAGTGGAATGCTTAGGGGGCAGCCTAAGCTGCCCCCTGAGACCTATAGGCTAGGGCCTAAATGGACGCCTCACTTGCGCGTCGTCGTGCTAGACTCCACCGCCGTGTTGATCGCGCGCACGGCCGAGTCGAGGCTGCTTACCGTCACCTTGATCAAGGAGACGTACAGCCCGGTGGTGGCGTTGACGAGGTCGGTGGTCGCCTTAACGATCTCGTTGTTGCTATTGGGCGCCGCAGCGCCATCTAGCGCCGCCGTCATGCTGGAGATCAGGCGGGCGAATACAGTGCCAAAGGTGTTTGCCGCCGTGAGCGGCAGCGTGATCGTGGCGATCAACAGGCGGGTGAGGCCAGCGCCGGCATCGGCGATGGACGAAGCCGACAGCCCAGCCTGCGATGTCCCGGGTACAGGGGTCTTCGGTGTGGCCATAGTCGTGTTCCTTTGATAATACGATCTGCGTAGATACCTGCGCCCCTGATTATACATCTACTACGCTATCGTTTTGTCGGGAAAAACCAGGAGATTTCGCCGCTGACGCCTTGCCGCGTCCGCGCGCCTATGGTACTATCCGCCGCGGCAGCCCCGCGCGCGTGAGGCGTGCGCGTGGGCGCGCACCACCGACAGCAATGGCAATGCCGAAGGTGGCCACGATGCTGATAGCACTCTACCTGATCTGCGCGGCCTGCTCACTCGCCCTGGGGATCTTCGGCCTGCGCCGATACGCGGTTGCGCCGACCCTCACCCTCGCCCTGATCCTGCCCACCATCCTCGCCCATCCCTACGACAGCCTGGTGATCGCCATGGGCGGAATGATCGGCGAGGGGCCGCTGCTCGTAGCGCTCACATGGCCGCGCTTCGTGCTCCATGTGCTGACCTTGCCAACGCTGGTTGTGGCCCTGGCGCTGCTGGCGCGCGGGGCCAGCGTGCGCTGGGCCGGTCACCCGGCGGCACTACCGGTCGCGGTGCTGCTCGCGCTGGCGACCCTCGCCGCCGGGGTGGCCGGCGAGCTGGTGGGGCTCGACCTCGCGCCGCAGCATCGCGGCGATGTGCTGCTCTACAACCACGCCCACCCCGCCGGCCCGCCGCCCGGCGCGCTGATGCTCCTGGCGGCTTCGCTGGTCTACGGCGGGGCGATCGGGCTGCGGGCGCGCTGGCCGTGGGTCGCCCTGGCGGCCCTGTACACCGTGCTTGTCCAGGCGATACCCGACGCCGGGCTGCGCGGTGCCCTGGTCAACACCGGCGAGGTGTTGCTGCTGGCCGCGCTGCTGCTGGCCGCGCGCCGCTTCGCCTTGCCGAAATAGGCTATAGTAGGCGACAGGGTGGCTACCCGAACATGGAGAAGGTGTATATTGAAGATCTGGGTTGACGCTGACGCCTGTCCGAAGGCGGTGAAGGATCTGGTCTTTCGCACCTCGGCCCGGCTGAGCCTGCCGGTCTGCCTCGTGGCAAATCGCCCGCTCGCGGTGCCGGAGTCGCCGCTGATCACTTTGGCGCAGGTGCCCCAGGGGAGCGACGTCGCGGATGGCTATATCGTGCTGCACGTGGCTTCCGGCGACCTCGTGATCACTGCGGATATCCCGCTGGCGGCGCAGGTGGTGGCGCGTGGGGCTACGGCCCTCGACCCGCGTGGCGAGGTGCATACCGCCGAGACGGTGGGGGAGCGCCTGGCGGTGCGCGACCTGATGGAGGAGCTGCGCTGGGCCGGGGTGGACACCGGCGGCCCGGCGGCCTACGGCAGCGCGGATCGCCAGCGCTTCGCCCAGTCGCTCGACCGGCTCCTGACGCGCCTGCCCCGCCAGGGCTAGGCCGCCCCACGCGCGGCTCAGTTAGCCCTCGGCAGCTTCGCCGTGCCGCGTGGGCGGCCGCCCGCGTGGCACAGCTCCCTCAGTGACCTCCGCCCGGTAGCGCTCCAGGGCGGCGCGGGTGCTGTGCCAGCGCCCGCCACGCTTGGTCCCCGCCAGGCGACCTTTGCGAATCAGCAGCGCTAGGTACTCGGCGCTGAGCGCTGTGTCCTGCGCGAGATCGCGCAGGGGTAGCAGATCTTCCTGGGGCGGCGCGGCGTCACATGCATCCAGGTAGAGGTTGAGCCCGATCTCCACCGCCCGACCGACGAGGTTGAGCAGCGGCGCGTAGCGCCCGCGGTCGGCCTGGCTGAGGGCCTCCAGATAGCCCAGGCGCCACTCCTGGAGCAGCAGGGCCGGCGGGAAGCCGGAGCGCAGCAGCAGCAGGTTAAGCAGCAGCCGCCCGGTGCGCCCGTTGCCGTCGCGGAAGGGGTGGACGGCCACGAACCCGTGGTGGGCGATGGCCGCCCGCTCCACCGGTCCGTAGCCCCGGCCGGGGCCATCGAGCCAGGCTAGCCACTCGTCCATCAGCCCTGACACCTGCGCGGCCGATGGCGGCTGCAGGGCCGATCCGCGGATCGATACCGCGCCGGCGCGCCAGACTCCAGCGTCGTCGAGCAGCCGATCCATCACCAGCCGGTGCAGCCGCAGGATCGTGCCTCGGCTCAGGGGCGTGTCGGCGTCGGCCATGGCCAGTAGGGCGCGCACGGCCTCGGCGTGGTTGGTGGCCTCCAGATGCTCGGCGAGGGTGTGGCCGCCGATAGTCAGGCCGCGCTCGATCACTAGCTGGGTCTCGCGCAGACTGAGCGTATTGCCCTCGATCGCGTTGGAGTGGAAGGTCAGCCGTACCTGGAGGTCGTCGTGGATGAGCCGCAGTGTCGCCGGGGAGAGCGGGCGCCGCGCCTGCAGGGCGGCCTGCTTCTCGTGCAGCCTGCGGGCTAGGCGTGGGTCCATATGCGGGTTTGAGGGCATCGGGTGGCCTCTAGATAATAGTATCGGCTAAATGAAATATAGCATATGCCGATACTATTATCCAGAGACCGGGCGGGCGACTCTGGGCAGCGTGCGGGTAGCGGGCGATGGATGTACAATATGGCCCTGTGCCAAAGTCAGTCCCAGGAGTCCCCATGACCGAGCAGCGTCCCATCCCTCTGACCGACCTGCGCCGCCGGGCACCGGTGGCCCGCACGCTAATCCGCGAGGTGCTGACCGGGCTGATCGGCCCGGTCGATCTGGCCTACGACTTCTATCGCGAGTGGAACGGCTGCTGGAAAGTGCGCGTGACGATCAGCGGGGCCGCCAGCGGGCGTATCGAGTTCACCCTGCTTGACACCCCCGGCGGCGGCATGCTGGCCATGCCTCGCCCTCTGCCCGAGCGCTGGCGCGCCGCCGGCATCCCCGCCACGGACGGCACCCGCTGGAGCCTCGATGCTCAGGGCAACATGGTCTCGGTGCCTGCCACGCCCTGAGCGTGCGAGCGCCGCCTACTTCTCGATATCCAGCGGCGTCCCCGAGCGGATGGGCTGCACCGGCACACCGTCGGACCAGGTGCCCATATCGAACTGCAGCTGGTCGGCGCGGACACCCTGGCGGATCACCTGGTCGAGCGCATACCAGATATAGCGCCAGTCGAGCGTATTCTCGGATGCCACGCCGCCCACCGACATCATAGCCATCACGTCGGGGATAAAGCTGGTGTCGATTCCGGCCTGGATATGGTCGGCGACTAGGGTCGGCGTACCGTGGGAGTCATTTTGCGAGCAGTAGAAGCGCTTCTGCGCCGAGGAGATCGCGCTGAAGGGCTTCGCCCAGGACTTCACCGGCACCAGGATGTCGCCGGTGCCGTGGAGGATCGCCACCGGCACCTGGAGCGCACCGCCGGTCTCGGCGATATCCACCCGGTCGGCGTACGCGCCGGTCATCTGGCCGAAGATGCGGATCGGCGTCGGGATGAGCGACTCCGAGTCAGGGATCGGGTTGGCTGTGATCACTTGCTTGGGCATGAGTCCGGCGGGAGCCTTGTCGCAGGCATAGGCCGACCAGCTCAGTGCGAAGAGGCCGCCGAGCGAGTGGCCGAACAGGTAGGTGTCTAGCGGGGAGTCGGCCAGCTTCGCCCGCTCGTAGGCACCGGACACGCTGGTGAGCGCGTTGCCGAACCAGCCGCGCGGGCTGATCGGGAAGGGACGGAACAGCGCCTGGATCAGGTCGCCCATCGTCGTCGGCAGATTGTCCCCGTAGCGGCAGAATCCGCGCTGGTAGCTCGGGAAGAAGACGTAGTAGCCCTGCTGGGCCAGGTGGATGATATGGCTCTGGTAGATCTCTGCGGCCCCCAGGCAGAAGCCGTGCAGGTAGATCACCGCCTTCAGGCGGCCAGCGGCGTCGCGGTACGGGCTCATAGGGATGTAGGAGCGGATAAAGCTGCCGTCGTCACAGCTGCCGTGCTCCTGGACGACATAGTGCGGCGAGGTGTAGACGGCGCTATAGTCGGGCTTCGCGGGCTGGGTCGCGGTCTTGTTGCGCATCGCTCGGCTCCTCATCATTTCCACAAATTCGCGTAGCTACCGTTGACCAGCCGCCCCGTGGCGAAGCGCGTCGGCGCGAGCGGGGAGATATCCACCGTCGTCGACACCCCATCCAGGATCAGCTCGGCCATACAGCGCCCGACCGCCGGGGCCGTCTTGAACCCGGCCCCGCTGTGGCCGCAGTCTAGATAGAATCCGTCCGGACCGGCCGCGCCGAGCAGCGCGTGCTGGTCGGGGGTGATCCCATCGTAGCCGCCGTGGGCGCTCTGCAGCCCGCCGTCCTGCATCGCCGGGATGCGCCGACAGATCCGGTCGATCGCCCGCTCAACGAATCCGGCGCGGGCCTGGTCGGTGGAGCTGTCGGGCGACTCGCCGAGCGGGTTGCCGTCCTCAAGCCCCACCAGAGTCAGGGCACCCTCGGGGCGGAAGTACATATCGTTCGGGAAGTCGATCACGGCTGGGTGGCCCTCAGCGATGGAGGCCGGGCGCAGCGCGAATAGCGTCTCGTGTCGCCAGGTGTCGTAGGGCAGATCTACCCCGGCCAGCGCGTTGATCCGGCCGGCCCAGGGCCCCGCCGCGTTGACCACCACCGGCGCGGCGAAGCCGCCCTGCGTCGTCTCTACGCCGGCCACCCGGTCGCCCACAACCCAGATCCCCGTGACGGCGCAGCCCTGCACGAGGCGGGCACCTAGCGTCCGCGCGGCGCTCATCAGGGCGTTGGCGGTGTCACTCGGCATTGCGTAGCCCGACTCTGGCTCGTACGCTGCGACCTCGGAGTCATCTACGGTGAAGGCCGGCGCGATCTGGCGGATCTCCGCCGCCGTGATCACCGAGGTCGGGATCCCGACCCGCTGCTGCATGGCGACGTTGGCCCGCAGGGCGTCGGCCTGCCCGGCACCGACGATCTGGAGGAAGCCGGTGCGGGTGAACCCGCACGCGCCGCCCACGCGATCTCCCCAGCTGCGGAAGTAGGCGAATGACTCCCATGCCAGGCGGGCCTCGACCTCGGTGTCGTAGTGCATGCGTACGAGTCCGCTCGATCGGCCTGTGGCTCCTGCGCCGATGAACTGCTGCTCAAGCACGGTCGCGCGCACGCCGCGTAATGCCAGGTGGAACGCCAGGCTCGCGCCGTGGACGCCCCCGCCGATGATGATCACTTCTGTGGTGTTGGACATGGGATACCTCTTTGTCGGTCAGCGCCAGAGCTAGTATATACGACATTCAATGCTGCTAAAGGCGCTTGGTGTGAGTGGCAAAACAAGATCGTCTGGATCTATAACCAATAACTGATAAACAGATATCCTGCGAGGCGCGGGCAGCATTTGCTGGGCCGATGATCGCATACCAAAGCCATAAACCTTGATTGACAGCAGGAATTTGCGGAATGTGCTGACGCGCCCGAGGTGCTGCCGGAGCGCAGCACTGCGAGACACCCGCCAGCGTGACCAGATGGCGCAGCGACTCCTTGATTTACACCCTGCGAAACAATTGCCTTGTCGATGTATAATCATGACGCGCGTCATATGCGACGACTATAAACAAGGAGGTACTGCCATGTCCACTCCGCAGACCCCGGCACCCGCAACTGGGCCGATCGCGACCATCACCAATGTTGGTACCAGCCTGATCCGTTTGGGAGGCACCGTGATCACGCTGCCGTTCAGCGCTGCGAGCAGCATCACCAACAGCTTGGTCGGTATTGTCTCGAACGTGGGGACGAGCCTGAACAACGCGGTAGCCCCCCAGGCCAGCAATGAGATCGTCAAAGCAGCCAGCGACCTGATTGGTGCCACCACCGGGCTGTACGTCGGTGTGCTTAAGGCCACCGCAGGCGGGCTCGACACGGTTGTGCGCACGATCAACACCGCAGTGTCTGATGTCACCGCCCCGGCTAGCAAGTAGGGCAGATCTCTCGACCCAAGACCTTAGGGGCGGCCGGGCCGCCCCGATATCTGACACAGCAGCGCGCGGCGCCCGTCGGCCGCGCGCTGCTGTTAGCGCAAACCGAGCAGCTACCTGGATCGATCCGCTGGATCACCAACTGAATGGACTATCAAAGCCTAATTTTAGTTGTCGACGACCAGCCCTACGCGCGCCTGGCCCTCGCTAGCCTGCTGGAGGCTGACGGCTACCGGCTAGCCTTTGCCGCCGATGGCTTTGAGGCCCTCGATATGGCCGCCCGGCTACGCCCCGATCTGCTGCTGCTCGATGTGATGATGCCCAACATGGACGGCTTTGAGGTCTGCCGCCGCCTGCGCGCCGACCCGCGCACAGCCGATCTGCCGCTGATCATGGTGACGGCCCTCGATGACCAGCACTCGCTGCTCAAGGGAATCGAGGCCGGGGCTGACGACTTTATCAGCAAGCCCTTTAACCGGGCCGAGCTCCGCGCCCGCGTCCGTACGGTCACGCGGCTTAATCGCTACCGCCGACTCTGGGAGAACCGCGAGCGCTATGATCAGCTGGTCGATAGCTCGCCGAACGGCGTGCTGATCATTGATCAGGCTGGCGTTATTCGCCTTGCGAATCCGGCGGCGCTCACCCTCCTGGATGCCGCGCCCGATACGTTGATCGAGCGGGGTGTGGCGCAGATCATCGCCCCAGATCGGCTGGCTGACGTTGTTGGCCAGCTAGATGCTCTCACTGCGGGCAGCCTGGCGCATGTGCATATCGAAACAATTCTGATCACCCAGAGCGGGCTGCGCCGGCCAGTTGCGCTCGATGCCGGTCGCTGTCAGTGGGATGCCAGGCCGGCCATCCAGCTGCTCGTCCGCGATATCACCGATCAGAAGCGCGCCGAGCTACTCGATGCAGAGCGGCGGCAGGTTGCCTATGACCTCCACGACGGGGTCGCCCAGCTCGCGACCAGCATGTATCAGCATATCCAGCTCTACGAGCGGCGCCATCGCCCACGGTCGTCGGCTGCGACCGCCGCGCTGAATCAGCTCCAGAACATGGCGCGGCAAACTGTCATCGAGATCCGCCGCGTCATCGAGGGGCTGCGCCCGAGCGCGCTGGACGACTTTGGGCTGGCCGGCGCGCTCGGCATGCTTGTCGAGGCCCTACGGAGTGAGGGCTTGCAGCTCACCTTCAATGCGCAGCTCGGCGAGCAGCGGCTCCCGGTGCCGGTGGAGACCGCGCTGTTCCGCGTTGCCCAGGAAGCCCTGACGAATACTGTGAAGCACTCCGGCGAACGGCGCGCCGATCTTAGCGTTACCCGCGATGACAAGGCTGTATGGCTCAAGGTCCGCGACTGGGGCCATGGCTTCGACCCGGCGGATATCATGAGGCCGTCCGGCATTGGCCAGCGGCTCGGCCTGCACGCGATGCGCGAGCGCGCCGCCCTGCTCGGGGGCGAGCTGCGTATTGAGACCGGGCCGGGGCTGGGCGTCGAGATAGTCGCGATGATCCCGCTGATAGGGACAGTGCTGGGGGCGGTGAGCGATGAGCGATGAGCAGCCAACACGCCGGAGCCAGCGTGCTGCACGGATTGTGATCGCTGACGACCATGATCTGACTCGCATGGGGCTACGCAGCCTCGTGAGCGATGAGCGCGGCCTGGAGCTTGTCGGCGAGGCGCGCGATGGGCAGGAGGCCATCGATCTCTGCCGCCGCCTCCTGCCAGACATGGCGATCCTCGATGTGCGCATGCCCGAGCTCGATGGGATCGCCACGACCCGGATAATCAAGAGCGAGCTGCCGCGCACCGCCGTGCTGATCGTCAGCCTCCACGCGACGCCGGAGTATATCCTTGAGGCTATGGAGGCAGGTGCCTCAGGGTATGTACTGAAAGATGCGCCGTTCTCAGAGCTTGCCGCAGCTATTCGCCAGGTGTTACGCGGCGAGTCGATGCTCACCGAGGCGCTGGCCGCGCGCATGCTCCGCCGTCTCGGCAAACGCTCTGAATTGCCCATGACCTCCGCGCCGTACCCGTTGACCCCCCGAGAGCTTGAGGTGCTCCGCCGTGTCGCACAGGGCAAAACAAACCGCGAGATCGCCGAGCAGCTCATTATCGCCCCTGGGACGGTCAAGCTCCACGTGGAGCACATTATCGCCAAGCTCGGAGTCTCCGACCGCACACAGGCCGCCGTCCTCGCGATCCAGATCGGGCTGCTGCGCGGCGAAGAGGGCTAGCTTACTGCGTGCAAGCCAGCGTCGTACTGCTCCAGCGCTTTGCCCAGATAGCCAATTGAGGCGATCCCGCGCAGCACCATCAGGTCGATCGCTGTGAAATCTTCGCCCAGCTTATTGATCAGCTGAATCACCCCCCAGGGCTTCCCCCCAGCCCAGAGAGGCACACAGATAATCGATCGGGTCTGAAAGCCTGTGTGCTGATCATATAGGGGGTTGAAGCGCGCGTCGCGCTGGACATCGGGGATGATCACCGACTCCCCGTGCTGAATGACCCACCCCGCAATGCCCTGGTCGCTAGGCATTGCCGTGTGCTCAAGTAATTCCTGGTGCGTGCCAAAGGCGATATCGAAGATCAGACAATCGGCGCTCCGTTCATAACGAAACAGTGTGCCGGCCTCCACCGAGAAGCGATCACGGATCAGCACCATCAGCTGGTGAATGGCCTCGCTCGGTGTCGGTGCCGTGCTGATCCGCATGCACATACCGGCAACCATCTGTAGCTCAAACGTCAGTTGCTGCTCAATAGCGTGCGTGTGCTGAGTGGCGCGCGAAGATCGCGCGCGATTGATCGCTAGTCCGAGTGAAGTGCTCAGCCATGTAGGGAGCGGCTGGTCGGGCTCTCCCCGTGCGGCTGATGGCACCATAATAAGTGGCACCTGACTGTTCCTGGGGAATGGGTTGAACTCATCCACCATCTCCGGGTCAATGAGCAGCACCTCCGGCTGCAAGTTGCCCTGCGCCGCGATGAAGATCTCTAGCGTAGGCGCAAAGCTCACGGCGACACCCGCTAAGGTGAGCTCTGCCCGGAGTGGTGCGTCTTCATAGGGCCAGAGGATGAGCGCCAGCATGTCGGACTTAGGTAACGAGACGGGTTCCGCTGATTGGCGCAGCTCCTGCATAAGCTCCGACTGGTGCCTGAGTATGCGTACGATATCAGCCTTAGATACGTAGCCGCAGCGGATTAGCACATTGCCAAGGGAGAGGTGTGGGTATGCATGTGTCTGAAGCAGCAGGCACGCATTAAGCTGCTCCTGCGTAATGAGGCCCGCAATGACACACAACGCCCCGAAAAGGGGAGTCTTAGCGTGAGTTGAGCTGTGCATACGTGCGCTCGTGGGTGAAACGTCTCGTGATACGTGTGAACGACGTGCGGGCACAAGTGACAAATATCAATTGCGGACGCGGTTCAGGCAGTCGATGATTTCACGTCTTGGTGATTCATCCTTCGTCGTTCGACACGGGTCTTACGACAAGCATACGAGGCCGTAGTCAGGCGCTGTCGAACCGCGATGGCGCTAGTATAGTGCTAGTCCAACTGGCGAACATTAGCCACTCGGCATATTTCCTGTCACCGCACATCCGGTCTCGCGCTGCCATATACTTTATTGCAAAGCCTCACAATGCACTTTTCACCCCCCAAAACCCCCAAGCAATTGTAATAAGCTGCTGTTATGATGAGTACTCGCTCATATACAGCGGAGGTGCGTAGGCGGGCGCTCACCCGTAGCCTGCGCGCACCTGGAAACATAGACAAGGTTTCTGATGCTAGGTTTCAGGTTTTAGGCAAGGTTTCAGCGTACGTTACAGTTCAGGCAATTGCACTGCATCAGGATGCGGTATTTCTGTTCCCTGTTCCCTGTTTCCTGTTTCCTTGTCTTAGGTCGAGCGCATCAGAATGCGACATGTTGGCCTGAACTGTAAAGCATGTGCGAGCCTTGTTATAGGCGATAAATCCGGATAGTAGAGACCCGCGCCTACCTGAACGCCATGATCGTGCTAGAGGTGTCGATTGGATTCCCAAAGCCTGATCCTCGTCGTTGATGACCAAATCCGTAGCCAGATAGCCCTGGCAAGTCTGCTTGAGACAGAGGGATACCGGGTTGCCTTTGCGACAAACGGCCCGGAGGCGCTCGCCCAGATGCACCTTCTCACTCCCGACCTCGTGCTGCTCGACGTGATGATGCCCGAGATGGATGGCTTCGAGGTGTGCCGCCGCCTGCGCGCGGATCCCGCCCTTGCATTCATCCCGGTCGTCATGGTCACCGCCCTAGACGACCGAGAATCGCTCCTCAGCGGCATCGAGGCCGGGGCGGATGACTTTATCAGCAAGCCCTTCAACCGGGCCGAGCTGCGCGCCCGGGTGCGCACGATCACGCGGCTCAATCGCTTTCGGATCTTGCTCGATAAACAGCGTGCGGTTTCCAGCGAGCACGCCCAGTTCCTCTGGGCGATCGAGCGCTCAGCCGATGGGTATCTTCTGCTCGATCATGAGGATCGCCTCCATGACGGCAACCCCCAGGGCTTGCGCTATCTTGGCCTGCACCCGCAGTCTGGCAAAGACACATCCGATCCGTTTCGCGAGATCGTCGGTCGGCACTACCGGCTTGAGCCCAGAGAGGCATGGGCCGCTTGGCCCATGCCCACAGATACTACGCGCTACCTTGTGCGACCGAGTGGCGCTGATCCTGAGCTCTGGCTCAAGGTCGATCTCCTCGACCTCCCCCACGGCGTGGCGGGCAGCCGGCTTGTTCACCTGCAGGAGGCCACCGCTAAGATTACCCTCCATCGAAACATCTGGACATTCCATAGTTTCGTTTCGCACAAGCTGCGCACCCCTCTGACCAGCCTGCTCATCGGCATGGGCCTCTTGCATCAACGGGCCGAGATGCTGCCGAAAGACCTCGCCATGCTCACTGAGACTGCATATGACGGCGCGCAGCGGCTCAAAGGGGTGGTCGACGATATCTTCACCTACCTTGACGCCCCGATCCTCCATTCCCAGAGCAAGGGTGTCTCGCTTGAGAGCCTGCCGGATCTTATCACGCGGATCGGCACTGAGCTCACCATCCCGACAATACAGATCGCTGCGCAGCTTGGCCCGGGCGCACATCGGCTACGCGTCACTGCCCAGACGATGGAGCTGCTGCTGACAGAGATTCTTGAGAATGCGCGTAAGTTTCACCCGAGTCATACGCCTGCCATCAATGGTTCGGTGCTGCGGCAGGGCGAGATGGCGCTCATCCGTGTGTGTGATGACGGCATGACGCTGACAAGCGACCAGCTACGGCGCATCTGGCAGCCATACCAGCAGATAAACGACGACTTTACTGGGCAGGTGCCTGGGGTTGGCCTTGGCCTCGCGATGGTGGCCCAGATCTGCTGGGCCGCCGGCGGCACCTGTCGCGTCGCGAATCGGCCTGATGGCCCCGGTATCACCGTTGAGCTGGAGCTACCACTAGGGGTTGAGTCTTCATCAGCCGAGAAGGGTGCGTCATGAATTCGCAAACAACCGTTCTTATTGTTGACGATCAGGCGCGCGGGCGTGAGGCCCTGGCGAGTGTCCTTGAGCCTGAGGGGTATCGCCTTACCTTCGCCAGCAATGGTGCCGAAGCTATCGAGGTGGCCCAATGTGTCATCCCGGATCTGGTGCTGCTCGACGTGATGATGCCCGAGATGGATGGCTTCGAGGTGTGCCGCCGGATGCGATCACATCTCAGCATCGCCCTGGTGCCGATCCTTCTCGTGACCGCGCTGGATGATCAGGACTCGCGGATCCAGGGGATCGAGGCCGGAGCCGACGACTTCTTAACCAAGCCCTTCAACCGGGCCGAGCTGCGCGCCCGGGTGCGCACGATCACGCGGCTCAACCGCTTCCGCACATTGCTCGATGAGCGGCAACAGGCGGCCGAGGAACTTACCAAGGCCTATGACGCCACACTGGAGGGCTGGTCACGCGCCCTCGACCTGCGCGACCATGAGACGGAGGGCCACTCGCGCCGCGTTACCGAGATGACCGTGCGCCTCGCGAGCGATCTGGGCATCACAGGCACCGATCTCGAACACATCCGTCGCGGGGCTCTGCTCCACGACATTGGCAAGATGGGCGTCCCAGATGCGATCTTGCTCAAGCCCGGCCCGCTGAATGACGCGGAGTGGGTGGTGATGCGCCGCCATCCCGCTATGGCCTACGAGCTGCTCGCGCCAATCTCGTACCTGCACAACTCGCTCGACATCCCCTGGTGTCACCACGAGAAGTGGGATGGCAGCGGCTACCCGCGCGGGCTCGCCGGCGAGTCTATCCCGCTGGCGGCGCGCATCTTCGCCGTGATCGATGTCTGGGATGCGCTGAGCAACGACCGCCCCTACCGCAGGGCATGGCCGCCCGAGAAGGTCTACCAACATCTCGCATCCCTAGCAGGCTCGCACTTTGATCCAGCGGTGGCTGCAGCCTTCCTGCGCATGCTTGATGCGCAGCGCGATCAGCTAGGCTTGTGATCGATCATGATCCCTTCAACCCACGCTGATTCACTGATTACGCCGCTGTTTGAGCAGCAGATCACAATGGTGTTCGATCTGAGCAGCGCTATGATGGAGGCTAGCGATCTGCGCACCGCCCTCCTTTAGCGCTGGGAGCCGTCACTGGCCGAGGATAATGATCTGGTGCACCACACCACCGCTGACTACCTGAGAACCCATGGCTACGATGTGCGAACCGCACACAACGGTGTCGAGGCGGTAGCGATGGCCAAGGAGCTCAGGCCAGAGGTGATACTCATAGATATCCATATGCCGATGATGGATGGCCTCGAGGCAATTCGCCTGATCCGCATAGATCAGGCGCTCGTAGCGATCTCGATCATCGCCCTGACCGCCCTGGCCATGGTCGGAGATCGCGAGCGCTGCATCTCCATTGGGGCGGATGAGTACCTCAACAAGCCAGTCAAGCTTAGTCAGATAGCCGAGGCGATCGAATCTCTACGGCGAAAACGACGCGCCGACGCGCAGCAAAATCCGTAGTGCATTCTCCAATAGAGCCGCCAGAAGGCAGGCCATCTATGCCAAATGAATCGCATATAGTACATGACAGCCCCTCCCGACAATCTGCCCTCTACAATGTGCTGCATCAGCTTACCAGTGAGCTCGACCCGGATGTGATCATCCAGAAAGCCGTACATGCGATTGTCCAGATCAACTGCTGGCAGAGCGTGGGGATCTCATTGCCCACCGCCGACGGCCAGTTCTGGCAGACCCGCGCCGAGGATCGCATGGTTCCCGGCGAAGTGGGGAAGTGTCACCCGATTTACTCTGGAGTGATCGGACGGACGTACCACAGCGGGGAGTCTCAGCTTGTCGCCAACGTGCGAACCGACCCAGACTTTTTCCTGGGCGAAGATGTGGCGGCGGTCGGCAGCGAGCTGGCAGTCCCGATCATATTCAATGGCCTAGTGCTCGGGGTGATAAACCTTGAAAGCGATCAGCCGGCTATGTTCGGCCAAGACGATATCACATTTGCCGAGTCGATCTCGGCGATCATCGCCATCGCGCTGAAGAACGCGCAGCGGTTTGCCGCCCTACAGCAGGAGATCGCGGAGCGAACCCAGAGCGAGGCCCGCTTCGCTGCTATTTTCCAGCATAGCCCGCTCAGCATCGTGATCACCCGCCAGCACGATAATGTCATGCTGGATGCTAACATGGCGTGGCTCGATCTGCTGGGGTTTACCCACGAGGAAGTAGTTGGGCGCACTGCGGTGGATCTGGGGATCTGGGCCGACCCGCAGAATCGGCAACGCATGCTGGATATACTGCGCGCCAATGGCCGAGTAGCTGATTTTGAGGCCATCATCTGCAAGAAGTCGGGGGAACGGCTGCACGTGCTGATAAGCTGTGAGCAGACCGTCATCGGCAGTGATCAATGTATCCTCTTCCAGCTCACCAATATCACTGAGCGTAAGCGCATGGAGCTGGCACTGCGCGCAAGCGAGGAGCAGTACCGCGGGCTAATGGAGAGCTTCGACAGCGTCATCGCGGCCGTCGATGGTGAGGGTCGGTTCCTCTACCTGAACAATCTGGCGGCGGCGCAGATCGGCGGGACGGTGGACTCACTCGTCGGCAAGACCATGGCCGAGCTTTTCCCTGAGCCGGTCGCTACCAGCCAGATGAGAAGCATCCGCAAGGTGATCCACGAAGATAGTGGGGTCGTCTCCGAGAGAATGAGCTGGGTGCATGGCCAGCCACGCTGGTATCGCACATCGATTCAGCCGATCCACAATGAGCACGGGCAGGCTACCTATGTGCTGATCAACGCAACCGATATCCACGACCTCAAGACCACCCAGCAGGAATTGCTGAATCTGACCTCAACGCTTGAGGCGCGGGTCAGAGAACGTACGGCAGAGGTGCAGGATCTCTACGAGAATGCCCCCAATGGTTACCATTCGCTAGATGCGGACGGCGACTATCTTATGGTCAACCAGACCGAGCTAGCATGGCTGGGCTACTCGCGCGAGGAGATGATCGGTCAGCCGCTCACGAAATTCATCACGGCGCAGAGTCGCGACACCTTCCAGGAGAACTACCCCCGCTTTATGCGGCGCGGCTGGATACGCGACCTTGAGCTGGAGTTTGTCCGCAAGGATGGGACGATGATCCCGGCTCTGATCAATGCGACCGCGATCTACGATAACCTCGGCAACTTTGTGATGAGTCGATCCACCGTGTTTGATAACACCGAGCGCAAGCAGGCGGAGCAGGCGCTACAGATCGCCTACGCGGAGATAGCGCGTGCCCTGCGCACAAAGGACGAGTTTCTCGCCAACATGAGCCACGAGCTGCGCACGCCGCTCAATGCCATCATGGCCCTGAGCGAAAGCCTGCGAGAAGAAGTGCGCGGCCCGCTCAATGTGCGCCAGCAGGAGTCGCTCCGCTACATCGAGACAAGCGGACAACACCTGCTCACCTTGATCAACGACATCCTCGACATGACGAAGCTCGAGGTTGGGCGGCTAGAGCTTCAGATTGAAACCACCTCGATCATCGATGTGTGCCGGGCCAGCCTGCAGTTTGTGAAAGAGATCTCGATTAAGAAGAGCCTTCAGCTGTCGTTTAAGCTGAGCGACGAGCTGGCAGATATGAAGGCCGACCCGAAGCGACTAAAGCAGATACTGGTCAACCTGCTGAGCAATGCGGTTAAGTTTACCCCTCCTGGGGGCAAGGTCAGCCTGGAGGTGGAGACACACCCCGAGCTAGATGCCGTCTATTTTATGGTGCGCGATACTGGTATCGGCATCAGCGCTGCCGACATAGGGCGGCTGTTCCAGCCCTTCACACAGCTGGATGCGCGCCTGAATCGCCAGCACGAGGGTGCCGGGCTGGGGCTGGCGCTCGTGCATCGTATGGTCGATCTGCACGGCGGTAAGATCACGGTCGAGAGCACGGTTGGGCAGGGCAGCTGCTTTACGATCATCCTACCGTATCACCTTGCCACACCGGTGCCCACGGCCGACGTCGCCCCGCTGCGGCAGGCGGCACAGGCCGCTGGGATCCCGAACGCCAGTGCGCGCCCCACGCTGGGCGATCCGCCACACCTCCGCCCTGCACCGACGCGGGCACGAATCCTGCTGGCCGAGGATAACGAAGTCAACATGGAGGTTGTATACGACTATCTGCATGGGACGGGCTATCAGGTGGTGATCGCCCGCTCCGGCCGCGAAGCCATCGACCAGGCTGAGGCGATTCACCCAGATGCGATCCTGATGGACATCCAAATGCCGGAGGTGGATGGGCTGGAGGTTATCCGACACCTGCGGGCTAAGCCCGAGTTCGCATCTACGCCAATTATTGCGCTGACCGCGCTGGCCATGGCTGGCGACCGCGAGCGCTGCCTGGCAGCCGGTGCGAACAAGTACCTGTCTAAGCCCGTTAGCCTAAGAGAGCTCGGCGAGCTGCTCCGGCAGCTTTTGGAGGGATGATATCGTTGAACAGCGCTGCCCGGCGTGCTATGATCGGGAAGATATAAGCATGCACAGGAGCTGGCGATGCATTCCGCCCGTAACCCCTTCTCGCTGGAAGTTTTCGGCTGGCCATCAGACTCGTACACGGCGCTCGACCTAGCCCTCGCCGCTGCGCTCACCGCCGGTGGCATTGGGCATATCTTGCTCACCCCGCTCTACTACCGCGACAAGGGCACGCTGGACCAGATATGGTTCGCTGGCTCGGGCCTGGGTCTGGCCTTCCTCGGGATGCTCAATATTGCCCGGGTGCGCGGCGACGTCACCGCGCGGGGGCTTAGTAAGCTGGCGAACCCTGCCGGTACCATGTTCCTCTGCACTGTGGCGACCAAGCTCCGCGAGCCGCAGACGGTCGTTGCCCTGGCCATTAGCGCGGGGCTTACGGCGCTAGCCATGCGAGAGCCACCACCTGCGTAGGGGCCGCAGAATCCTCGATATCGCTACGAGGAGCCAGGCCCCGGCTGCTTCGGCGAGCGCTGCGCCTGCTGGAGCATCTTGGTGGTTGTCTTCGTTGCGAAAACGGTGATCGCCTTAGCCGCCGCATCGTAAATCTGCGACCCTTCAACAATCAGCATATCCTCGGGGTTCTGGATCGCCTCGGCGACCTGCTTCCACTGCTTTCTCCCGATGTAGATCGCGTACGTTGTCGCCGGGATGGTCGTCGGCACAGGAACCCCTTTGGGCGAGGCGGGTAGTGGCCCAGTGTGGGTGAGGGTGAGCAGGGTGAACTGAGCACCTTCCTCCACCCGGCTGGGTCGGCCGATAATTGTCACCTTCACGCTGGTCACCTTTCCGCTGTCAGGCCGGAGAGCTGCAATTACCGGAATTCGATCTTCCCATGTAATGTGCTTGAGTATGATGGTGGGCTGCGGCGGCGGGGGCAGAGCATCAGCCTGCTGGAGCGCGTTGGCCTTGCGCTTGCCCGGGGCGGGCGGGAAAATCTGTGCGCGCTGATCGGGGGGCAACTGGCTGCGGACAAGGGCAAAGAACACGCCGCCGAGTGTGCGCCGGCGCGAGCCGTCTGGCAGGAACATGCCGCCCGCCGCCTCGATCCGCTGCGCCTCGGCGACAAGGCGTAGCGCAAAATCGCTGCCCATGTAGCCCACAATACGCTGGATCTGGGTGATCGCCCATGCGGTGGTCTCGCCTAGATCCGCCGCGATCTGGGCGGTGATACCGCCCTCCGCTACTGGCCCCTCGCTAATCTCGCGCACCTCTCCGGCATAGGGGCCGATCGCGTTTACCTTGGAGATAAACGTGACGGGCTGCCCGCCCGACAAATTCCCTTGCCCCCTGGCAAGTCCTTGAGGTGGGATAAAAATGGTAGAGCCATCGAGGCGCGTGATCGAGCCGATACGCTTGGTGGCGTTGAACCAGCGCACGATGCCTACCTCGGGGTCGATCGGGGCATCCACTGTGTCAGGTGGGGTGTCGGCCATTGGATGACTCCTTCGCGTGCTGCCCTATTTTAGCGCATAGGGCGACTGGGCAGAAACCTGTCGCCTCACGTGCCAGGGCTGGTGCAAAGTCACCTCCCGGAGGGGGTGTGGGGGCGGCTTCGCCGCCCCCACGTTATTTTTTTGTCAGGTTTGGGCGGCTTCGCCGCCCAAACCTGACAAAAAGCGGGGTCTGGGGCGCAGCCCCAGGGACTTTGCACGAGCCCTGCCTCACGTGCAGGAAGATGCTGGCGTTCTTTCAGCGCCCATCATACTGCTTTTTATAGTACTCTAGGTACTCCCCTGACTTGATTGGGCGCCACCACTCCTCGTTTTCCATATACCAGCGCACCGTGCGCTCCAGCGCCTCGTCAAAGCTATGTCGGGAGCGCCAGCCCAGGGCGCGCAGCTTACTACAGTCTAGGGCGTAGCGCCTGTCATGTCCGGCGCGGTCGGTGACATGTTGGAGCAGGCTGTGGGGCTTGTCGAGGATGTCAAGGATCTTGTGGGCCATCTCAATATTCGATGTCTCCACTTCGGTGCCCACATTGTAGATCTCGCCTAGCAGGCCCTTGTGTAGCACCATGTCAATGCCCTCGCAGTGGTCGATGACGTACTGATAATCACGCACCTGACGGCCATCGCCGTAGATTGGTAGCGGGGTATCATCAATTGCGTTGGTGGTGAAGAGCGGGACGGCCTTCTCGGGGTAGTGGAAGGGGCCAATGTTATTCGATCCGCGGGTGGTGGTCACCGGTAGGCCATAGGTGACGAAGTAGGCGTAGACGAGATGCTCAGCACCGGCCTTGCTGGCCGAGTAGGGGCTGCGTGGCTCTAGGGGGTCGCCCTCTTTGGATCGCTGCGGCTCAGGGATGGCACCATAGACCTCATCAGTGCTGATCTGGTGGAAGCGGTTGATCTGACGCTCGCGGGCCACCTCCAGCAACGCCCAGGTGCCGTTGACATTCGTGCGCACCACGGCGTCGGGCTCGAGAATCGAACGATCCACGTGCGTCTCGGCGGCAAAGTTGACGATCGTGTCGATCGTGTGCTTGTCCACGGCGGCGCGGACGGCGTTGATATCGCAGATGTCCCCCTGCACAAAGGCCAGCTGCGGGTTGCCCTTTGCTCGCGCCAGGTTCTCTATGCGACCGGCGTAGGTAAGCTTATCGTAGACCACAATCTGGTAGCTGGGGTACTTCTCCAGCATATAGTGAACGAAGTTCGAGCCAATGAAGCCGGCGCCGCCGGTGATGAGCAGGTTCTGCATCTTCTCCTCGCAAATAAAGTATCTTTGGCATGATCACGCTGCCGAAGGCGATCACCAGTAGTACTGGCGATTCTCGCGGTAGAACTCAATCGTGCGGGCAAGCCCCTCGCGCAGGCCGACCTGCGGGCGCCAGCCGAGGCGCCCCTGGATGAAGCGATAGTCGCCATAATAGTCGCCAATATCGATCGGCTTCCGATCCGCCGGGTAGGGGATGATGTCGTAGCTGCCGCCACCGGCGATCTCGACAACCAGCGCTGCCAGATTTTTCAGGTTGATCGTCTCGTCGCTGCCAAGGTTAAAGATCTGGCCATGGGCGCTCGGCGTGGAGGCGGCCAGCAACAGCGCCTCGACACAGTCTTCCACATAGGTGAAGTCGCGGATCTGCATGCCGTCGCCCCAGACTTGGATGGGCGTACCGTCGAGCAGGTTTTTGATCCAGATGCCCAAGAATGTCTGGCGGGCATCTTTCACGCGCATGCGCGGGCCATACGTGTTGGTCAGGCGCAGGGCGCAGGCGCGTACCCCGTAGACATTATTGTAGAGGATGTGATACCACTCGCCGGCCATCTTGTTGATGCCGTTGACATCGATAGGGTGCAGCAGGTGGCGCTCATCCACCGGCAGGTAGTCGGGTTTGCCATAGATCTGGCGGGTGCTCGCGTAGACCACCTTGATGCCCGGGTTGTGTTTATGGCACGCCTCTAGGATCGAGAGCTGGGCACGACAGTTGATCTCCAGGTCGGTGAAGGGGTCGCGCATCGAGTCCATGTGGCTGGTCTGCCCCGCTAGGTTAAACAGGTAGTCCTTGCCCTGGACGAGATAGTTCATCGAGTACTCGTCACGCACATCGGCGATGTTCACCCGCAGGCGATCCTCTATGCCGCTGATATTGTGGAAGTTCCCGCCGTACTCGGGGATCAGCGAGTCTACCAGTGTCACCTCAGAGCCGAGCTCGATCAGGCGGCGGGCCAGGTTCGCGCCGATAAAGCCAAGGCCGCCCGTGATCAGGACGCGAGCGTCGGCGAAGTACTCGGCGATGGTGAGGATCTGGCTCATTGGGCGCCCCCTTGGGCGATGACGGCAGCGACCCGCTCAACCTCAGCCCGCTGTAGTTCAGGGAACATCGGCAGAGAGAGGATCCGGCTGGCGAGCAGCTCGGTGGTGGGCAGGCTGCCCGCACGGTAGCCGAGGTCTGTGTAGGCCGGCTGGAGGTGGGCCGGCTCGGGGTAGTGAACATCGCAGCCGACCCCTGAAGCCTGAAGGTGGGCCCGCAGCGCATCGCGCCGATCCGCCTCCACCACGTAGAGGTGGTAGCTATGGCCGGGGTCGGCGGTCGGGAGCCGCAGGGGGATCCCGGCCAGGAGCTGGGCGTACCAGCTGGCCCGCTCGCGGCGGGCGGTGTTGCCGGCATCGAGGTGGCGCAGCTTCACCCGCAGCAGGGCGGCCTGAAGCTCATCCAGTCGCGAGTTGCGGCCGCCTGGGTCGGCGGTATGGTACTTGCTGCCCCAACCGTACATACGGAGGCGGCGCAGGCGCTCGGCGAGCTCCGGGTCATTGGTGGTCAGGGCACCACCGTCGCCAAGGGCACCAAGGTTCTTGGAGGGATAGAAGCTGAAGCAGGCGACTGCGCCCCATGCCCCAGCCTTGCGCGGGTGGCCGGCGGAGTCGAGCGCCCAGGCACCGTGGGCCTGAGCCGCGTCCTCAACGACGGGGATGCCGTCGCGCTCGGCGAGCGCCATGATCGCCGGCATGTCCGCGATCCGACCGAAGAGGTGTACTGGTATGATCGCCCGCGTGCGCGATGTGATCGCGGCCGCGAGCGCCTGTGGGTCTAGGGTGTGGGTGACCGGATCGACATCGACCAACACTGGGCGCGCGCCGGCCTGAAGGATAGCCGCCACCTGATACATGCAGGCGTTGGCAACCGTGATCACCTCGGCACCTGGGCCGACGCCGAGGGCGGCCAGGGCCAGGTAGAGGGCCTCGGCACCGCTGGCCACGCCAATACAGTGGGCGACCCCGCAGTAGGCCGCGAACTCCTGCTCGAAGGCGGCCACCTCACGGCCAAGGATATACCAGCCGCTCTCAATCACACGGGCGACAGCCGCATCGATCTCGGCGCGGATTATCGTGTTCTGACGACGTAGATCGCCGAAGGGGACAGCGGGAGAGTCCATCGGGTGCCTCACGGGAAGCGGATTTCTGGGGTGGATTGTACCATAGTGACTCTCTGAGACACGCTGAGCCAGCCCTGAGGGAGGGTTGGTACGGGGCCTGGTGGAGCTGTGGTGTACAATGGCTGCAAGGTGGCGATCTCGATAGTGTAGTGATCCAGCACCATCATAGGGCGCTAGCAGCTAAGCGCTCCTGTCGTAGGCAGCATAGGTATGGACCTGAGCGGACAAGCCGCCCAGGAATGAGGAGTATTTTCGTATGCGCGTTCTCATTACAGGCGGGGCCGGGTTCCTGGGGTCACACCTTACCGACCGCTTTCTGGCCGAGGGACACACCGTGATCGCGATGGATAACTTGATCACCGGCACCACCGATAACATTGCCCACTTGGCTGGACATGAGCGATTTACCTTCATCAAGCACGACGTCACCAACTACATCTACGTCGATGGCCCACTGGACGCCATCCTCCACTTTGCCTCGCCCGCCTCGCCGATCGACTACCTGGAACTGCCCATCCAGACCTTAAAAGTGGGGGCCCTCGGCACCCATAAGGCCCTTGGCCTCGCCAAAGAGAAGCACGCCCGCTTCCTCCTCGCCTCAACCTCCGAGGTCTATGGCGATCCCCAGGTTCACCCCCAGCCCGAGAGCTACTACGGCCACGTGAACCCGGTCGGGCCGCGCGGCGTCTATGATGAGGCTAAGCGTTTCGCCGAGGCGATCACAATGGCCTACCACACATTCCATGGTGTCGAGACCCGCATCGTGCGTATCTTTAATACTTATGGCCCGCGCATGCGCCTGCGCGACGGCCGTGTGGTGCCGAACTTTATCGCCCAGGCCCTGCGTGGCGAGCCCCTGACCCTCTACGGTGATGGTATGCAGACTCGCTCGTTCCAATATGTGAGCGACCTCGTTGATGGGATCTACCGACTGCTCCACTCGAACGAGGTGGATCCGGTAAACATCGGCAACCCCGGTGAGTTTACGATCAAGGAGTTCGCCGATCTGGTGAATGAGATCGTGGATAACAAGGGCGGCACGATCACCAAGGATTTGCGCACAAAGGATGACCCGCAGGTGCGCCAGCCCGACATCACCAGGGCGACGAACCTCCTGGGCTGGGGGCCTAAGGTGAGCCTGCGTGAGGGCCTAGAGCGCACCATTCCCTGGTTTCGCGAGGAGCTACAGCGGCTCGGCGAGATCTAGTATATGCATAGCGATAGTGGAATGCCCGATCAGAGTGACTCGGGGAGGGACAAGCCCTCCCCGAAAAAACACCCAGCATAATCATCGTGGCGGGCAATAGGGTGAGGGAGTGCTACCTAATATATGCAATCAGTATATGATTTTCTGATCGTCGGGGGCGGCATTGTCGGCCTCTCAACCGCAATGGCCCTCAAGGCGGAGTACCCCCTGGCAAGGATCGCCGTCTGCGAAAAAGAGGCGCAGTGGGCCGCCCACCAGACCGGCAACAACAGCGGTGTGATCCACGCCGGGGTCTACTATAAGCCAGGTAGCCTGAAGGCTCAGTTCGCCCGCAAGGGGCAGCGCTCGATGGTCGAGTTCTGTCGCGAGCAGGGGATCGCTTATGCGGTGTGCGGCAAGCTTATTGTTGCCACCGTGCCGGGCGAGCTAGAGCGGCTAGAGAACCTGTATCAGCGCGCCCTGGCGAACGGATTGGAGGCGCAGCGTGTCGGCCCCGATCAGATCCGTGAGCGCGAGCCGCATGTGCGCGCCGTCTCTGGGATCTACATCCCGAGCACCGGGATCGTCAACTACACTCAAGTCTCTGAGGCATACGCGCGGATCGTCAGCGAGCGGGGCGGTGAGCTCTACCTAAGCACGAGAGTCTTGTCGATCACTGAGCGTGACGATCTGGTACGGGTGGAAACCAGCCGGGGCATAATGCAGGCCCGCTTTCTGATCAACTGCGCCGGGCTGCACAGCGACCGTGTGGCGCGCATGGCCGGCGCACGCACGAACATGAAGATCATCCCCTTTCGCGGCGAGTACTACGAGCTCGTGCCCGCGCGGCGTCACCTGGTAAAGGGTCTGATCTACCCTGTCCCTAACCCGAACTTCCCCTTCCTGGGCGTCCACTTCACCCGCATGATCGACAGCACTGTCCACGCCGGGCCGAACGCGGTGCTGGCCCTCAAGCGTGAGGGCTATAAGAAAACTGATATCGACCTGCGCGACATGGGCGAGGTGCTGAGCTACCCGGCATTCTGGAAGCTCGCTGCCAAATACATGGATGAGGGACTCAAAGAGATGCTGCGTTCAGCGAGCAAGGCTCTATTTGTGCGCAGTATGCAGCAGATCATCCCCGAGATCAGCGCCAACGATGTCGTGCCGACTCACGCCGGGGTGCGTGCACAGGCCCTTATGCGGGATGGCACGCTTATGGATGATTTCGTGATCATTCGTAGCGGGCGCGCAATCCACATCTGCAACGCGCCGTCGCCCGCTGCGACCGCCTCGATTGAGATTGGCAAGGCGATCGTCGAGCAGGTCCCAGCGCCGGAGCGCCGTGTCTTGATCGGTCCGTAGGTGGCCGAAGGATTGGACAGCTATCTGGAATCGGGAGTACCTTAGCAGGATATTACTGGAATTCAGCTCGCGCACTGTGTGGCGCGACCGACGACCCAAGAGGTAGCCCCATGTTCTTCACGCCCACCGAGCTCGTAGGCGCGTTCGTGATCGATGTACAGCGATTTGAGGATAATCGTGGCTTCTTCGCCGCCACATGGTCGATCGATGCGTTCGAGAGCCGCGGCCTGGTGTCGAAGGTTGTGCAGATCAACCTTTCGTCCAACCGTGCCTGCGGCACTCTGCGCGGGATGCACTTCCGGCACGCGCCCTACGCCGAAACAAAACTCGTGCGCTGTGTGCGTGGGGCGATCATCGATGTGATCATCGATCTCCGCCCCGATTCGTCCTCCTACAAGCGCTGGATCAGCGTCGAGCTCACTGCCGAGAACTGTCGTGCTCTCTACGTCCCTGAGGGTTTCGCACACGGGTTCCAGACTCTGGTAGATGATGTCGACGTGATGTACCAGGTCTCGCAAGTCTATATGCCGAGCGCCGAGGGCGGGGTTCGCTACAATGACCCGGCGTTTGGCATTAACTGGCCGCTGCCAGTTACAGAGGTAAGCCCCAAAGATACACAATGGCCTGACTTTGTGGGGTAGAAGCCCTTCACTGCGGCTGATCGTAATTATTACCTGTACGCACGTTTACTGGAATACGACTCGATAGTGTTTCATCGTGTCGCTATTCTCTTACGCCATCTATAAAAAACCTCATCGATATGTCATCATCACACCCTACAATGCGTGATACGATCATGAGATTGTGTCCAAGTAACTCCACTATAACAGTAATTGGACATGTCGTATATGGATAAGGAGCGATCATCAATGAAGTGTATTCCCGTACTCAGCATATTCCTCGCTATGCTGCTGCTGTCTTCCTGCGCTAAAAGCAAGCCGACGGTGTCTGTCACGCCCGAGACCAGTGTTACGGCCGATGCCTCGACCACCGCTGCGGGCGGTTCGTCATTGGGAAGCGCGCCTATCCCCACCGCCACTCCGCCTCCAGATACAACATATACCGTCCAGCGCGCTACGCTCGATGATCTGCTCACCTTTAATGCGAAGATCACTCCTGCGCAGTACCCGATGTCTTTTAGCCAGGATGGCGTCATCAAGGCCATCTTCGTCAAGCCCGGCCAGATAATCAAGGAGGGCGACCTCGTCGCGCAGCTCGACCTAGGCGATCTAGAGAGCCAGCTTAACGAAGCGCAGCTCGCGCTCCAGCAGTCGCAGCGAGCGATTGATCAGGCGACGCAGATTGGTCTGCTCGACGTGCAGAAGGCTCAGCTCGATCTTGAGGCCGCGCAGCAGGATCTCGCAAAGACGAAAGCGCCGCCCTCAGCGCTGCTCGTCGCCCAGGCCCAGGCGACTGTCCGCGGGGCCCAGGCAAACCTCGCCACTGTGCGTAATAACGCCTCGCAGGCCAAGAATCAGGCGAAAGCCATCATGGATAAAGCCGTCCTCGACCTCCAGAGCATCCAAACGCAGTATGGCGAGGCGGTTGTCAAGCTCAAGAAGGCGACGGGCCAGGCTGCAAAAGATCTTGATACCAAGGTAAAGACCCTGGAGGATCAGATGCGAGCCGCTCAGACTGCGCTAGAGACCGCAGCAATTAATTACGATACTGCGCGTAATAACGAAGCCGCAGCGGTAAGTGCGGCCGAGGGTCAGCTCGATCTAGCCCGGGCTCAGCTTGATGATCTGCTCAAGGGGCCAGATAAGTTTATCATCGCCGATAAAGAGCGGGCCGTACGCGCCGCAGAAATCGTTGTCGCCCAGGTGCACCAGCGCACTACGTCCGACCCAGCACTGCTCAAATCTGTCCAGTCCGGCAATCTCCAGATCAAGCTGCTTCAAAATCAGATCACCGCGCGCCAGCTCTACTCGCCTATGAGCGGCGAGGTCGCTACGATTAACCTCAACCCCGGCGATACTGTCCAGGTCGGTAACCCGGTGATTACACTGGTTGATCGTGCCCGCCTGAATCTCTCTGCAAGCCAGGCAGATATCCTTGCGGGCGGACGCAGCACCATGCCCCAGCTTGCCCTCAAGCAGGCGGTAGCGATCACGTTCTCGCGCTATCAAGGTAAGACATTCAGTGGCACAATTAGCAGGGTGCCTGCAGTTGCGGCAAGCGCAACTGCTACAACCGACACCACCTATAACTTCGCCTTCGACGATCAGGGTCTGAGCTTTGACCCTGGCGACCAGGCCGAGATCAAGATCACCCTTGGGCGCAAGGTTAACGCGCTCTACCTTCCGCCTGCGGCGGTCCGCACAGTCCGCGACCGCAGCAGCGTCACGGTGCGTACGGGCGACCAGGACAAGCGGGTGGATGTGGTGATCGGGATTGTCACGCCAGATAAGGTGGAGATCATCAGCGGGATCAAGGAGGGCGATGTAGTGCTTGCGGTGACACAGCCGTAGCCCGATGGGACCTGTTCCGACAAAGGACGAGCTCGTCGCAGAATAACCATGTCGATAACGAGCTTGTCCTTTGTTATAAAAATTACCAACGGGTGTACAACAGGATCTGTATTCAGATGCCTTCTAACAACAACTCTTTGTGGTGATTAGACCCCGCTATGTTCAACAGAGCACTACTGTTTCGGTTACAGTCAATCGATACACTGTAGTAGCAGCGCGGCGCAGACCGCTCTAGGCCCCTCGGCTACTGAACATCAAAAAACATATATCTTTCATTCTGTGGCCCGCGAGTTACGGCATTTCAATGCGGAAATACAAAAAGCCATGCCGGTGAATTAATTGTTACATACGTTCTTTAGTGATGTAAGGCAATTGTTCACTGGCACTGATACAGTCCGTAGTGTAAAAAGTATCAGCCCGCTACTCGTGAATGGCGAGAGGTGCATAATGCGTCCGAGTAACGTAGATGAGCAACTCGACCCAAAAACGCTCCGCATGGTGGAGAAATTTGCGCGCCGTCGCTTCCAGAGCACGCGGGCAAATCAACGCCTACGCTTCGTGATGTCGTGGTGGGTGATCCGCAACAAGATTACAAGAAACCTCAAGCGCGCCCTCGATGTGACCGTGGCGAGCGTAGCGATTCTCTTCAGCTCACCTATCATGGCTCTCACTGCTCTGGCGATCAAGCTTGATTCGCCTGGGCCAGTGCTCTTCCGTCAGATTCGTGTCGGCAAATACGGCGAGCACTTTTTCTGCTACAAGTTCCGCTCGATGTATATTGACGCTGAGCAGCGTAAGGTCGAGCTGATGGCAAAAAATGAGGCCGATGGCCCCGTCTTCAAAATGAAGTACGACCCGCGGATCACGCGGGTGGGCCGGATCATCCGCAAGCTGAGCATTGATGAGCTGCCGCAGCTCTTTAATGTAATCAAAGGCGAGATGAGCCTGGTTGGCCCACGCCCTGCCCTGCCAAGCGAGGTGGCAAAATATAACTACGACCAGATCGGTCGCCTCCACGCAATCCCGGGCATCACCGGACTCCAGCAGGTCTCAGGCCGCAGTGATGTCGATTTTAAGCGTTGGGTCGAGCTCGACCTTCAGTACATCTCCGAGCAGACGATCTGGAAGGATATCGAGATACTCGTTAAGACCATCCCTGCCGTGTTGTTCAGCAAGGGTGCGTATTAGGTGCGTGCTATGTGCTGATCATGAGGGACTGAGCATCTGGTGTTGAGCATTGAGTGTTACACTATGCTCACGCTCACGCATGTGCTGAGACTCCACACGAGAGATCCCACGCTCAACACTCTTTATAGAGGGACTCTGATGCGCAAGCTGCTCGTTGTTCTGGGAGTTCCGGTCGACAATCTGACCATGGAGGAGGCCCTCGCCCGCTGCGATGAGTTCATCGCCATAGGTCGGGCTACTGGGCGCACCCACCAGATCACGACCGTAAATGCCGATTTCGTTGTCAACTCGCTGCATGATCCAGAGCTCCAGCGTATTCTGCAAGAGTCCGATATGTCGACCGCCGATGGAATGCCGCTGGTTTGGGGTTCTCGGCTTCTGGGAGGGCATCTGTCAGGTCGAGTCACGGGCGCCGATATGGTGCCAGCTCTGGCTCATCGCGCCGCGCAAAGAGGCTACTCGATCTTCTTCCTGGGTGCTCGTGAGGGGATCGCCGCAAAGGCCGCTGAGATCCTACAGCAGCGTAACCCGGGCCTAAAGATTGCCGGCGTGCTCTCACCGCCGTCTCGTCCGATCCTTGAAATGGATCGCTCTGTGGTGGAGGTAGTCAAGGCAGCTCGGCCCGATATTCTGTTGGTCGCATTTGGCAATCCCAAGCAAGAAAAGTGGATCCGTATGTACGCACACGAGCTTCAGATCCCGATCTGCATCGGCGTGGGCGGCACATTTGACATGATTGTCGGCGTCACCAAGCGTGCCCCATCCTGGGTGCAGAAGATCGGCATGGAGTGGGCCTATCGTCTCTCTCAGGAGCCGCGGCGGCTCGCGAAGCGCTACCTGCACGACTTCGGTTACTTCGGCTATTTCTTCGCCCACCAGTGGTGGGCGATGCGCAAGGGCACCGCAGTCTCAATGGTACCACTTGCGAGCCCCAACTCCCCCTCCAATACGCCAGATGCGACGCTCGTGTCAGCTATACAACCCGTGCCACCTGCGCCACCTGCGTCGCCCGCCGAGCTAGTGATGGTGGCTGAGCCTGAGATCCCGCCCACGCCTGCTGTGCGAGAGACGCCACTAGGGCACAACAGCACCCCGGTGCTTCCCCTACAGGGCAGGCTAGACATTAACAACCAAGAGGCCTTCGCCATTCAGGCTCACTACATGCTCGATCAGTCGCCGTACCTGATCATCAATATGGCCGAGGCCACGTTCCTTGACAGCTCGGCATTGGGCGCGCTCGTAGCACTTGCTAACCACGCGCGCGCTAGTGGCGGCGCGCTCTGGCTTGTCGCTGTGCCGCCACAAATCAAAAATCTGTTCAGGCTCGTGCGCCTTGATAGCTTTTTTGAGGTCTACCTCAATGCTGAGGATGCCGAATCTCAGCGACGCCAAACCCCGCAGCCGATAGCGCCGCGCGCGGCAAACAATGGCTGGAGCGTCGTCCATCTGCCGCGGATATTCGATGGCAATAATATTGAGGTGATCTTTAATCGCTGCCTCGCTGGCCTCGACATGAATCCACACTTAGTGATCGACTTCAGCGAGACCTCATTTATGTCGAGCGCAGGTATGGCGGCACTGCTCAAACTTGATCGAGCGGCCCGCGCAAAGAACGGTGTCATGCGCGTCGTAGGATGTTCCCACGATGTTCTACGCACTTTGAAGCTGATCAAGCTCGATGGGATCCTAACGGTGATGGCCGATGTCGCCGCTGCGACCAAAGACCCCATCATACCCGCCGCAGATATCTCTGGTCTAAAGGCGATGCCGGCCGGACAGCAGTAAGCGCGCAGCCCGCTGCACCTCAGCACGGTAAGCATATGCAAGCAATCATTCTCGCAATCGATGAGGAGCGAAAGCTCCCCCCACTCACAGATACAGTGCCCGGCCCGCTGATCCCGGTGCTCGACCGTCCAGCAATGGTGATGACGGTCGAGATACTGGCTCGTGCGGGCGTCAAACGTATTCTGGTGAGTCTATCTAATCATGATGCTCCAATCAGAGCTTCGATCTCTTCTTACATTGGCGTCGGCACTGAGAATCGCTGGGGCGTCAATCTTGTGTTTGATATCCAACGTGAGAGCTTGGGCTCGGCCGGATCGCTGAAGCAGGCTCCCTCGCATATGCTCGGCGAAACGTTTATAGTACTCCCAGGCGACGCACTGATCGACCTCGATATTCAAGCGGCGCTAGCCTTCCATCACGCCCACGGTGGTTCAGTCACGGCAATCCTACACACTGCAGTGCCAGGCAGCACTGCGCCTATACTTCACCTCGACGCCAATAGTCAGGTGGCTACGGATGGTCTGTCCCTCAGCGCTACCGGTGCCTTTATCTTCGAACCCAGCGTGCTCAATCACATCCCTAGCCACAGCCACTTCGACATCCTTAGCCAGCTCATCCCAGCCATGGTTGCCGCCGGAGAACAGGTACACGGCTATCAGATGGCCGGATACTGGAACCCGCTTGACAGTTTAGCATCTTTCCAAGAAGCCCAGCAGGTAATGCTCTACAGCGCCTTTAAGGAGCGAGTCCCTGAGAAGGCATCTGAGGGGCCGGCGGCGACCGTCCGCTACCCCTCACTGAGCAGCCGACAGATCGCACCAGGCGTCTGGGTCGGCTTAAATGATTCGATCCACCCTACGGTCAAGATAGCCGCACCGGTTTATATCGGTGAGAATAGCTATATCGGTCGTGAAGTTGAGCTAGGCATCGGCACGGTGATTTGTTCCAATGTGGTGATCGATGATGAGGCGACGATCAAAAGAAGTACGATCCTCAGCGAGACTTATGTGGGCCAGTTGCTGAATATCGCCGACCGCATCGTTAGCCCTTCAAGCATCAGCGACCCTGAGTCCGGCGATACGACAGCTGTGGTTGATCCCTTCCTGCTAAGCCGGGTAGGCGCACGATCTGATGAGCCAAGCCAGTTTGTCCGTGTGCTAAGCGGCATGGTGGCGATCGCCATGCTGGTAATCGCTAGCCCGCTCCTGCTCTTACTCTGGCTCCTGGCGATGATCGGCAGCGGTGGGCAAGCACTCACCCATAGCCCGCGGCTAGGCCATCGAATGATTCAGGATGGTAGTCTCTATAGATTTAACCTGCTCAACTTCCAGACCCGCCGCCAGAATGGTGGGTACATCTTTGGTGGGCGCTGGATGGAACGCTGGGAGCTGAACCGGCTCCCTGAGCTACTCAATGTGCTACGTGGTGACCTAGCTCTGGTGGGGGTGAAGCCACTGCGGCCAGAGGATGTCGCCTATCTAAGCGAGGATTGGCACCAGAAGCGCCACGACTTCCCAGCCGGGTTCACTGGCCTATGGTATCAACAGACCGAACCGAATAGCGATCTCGATACGGTGATCATCGCAGATATCTACTACGTGGCGACGCGAACTTGGCGCAGCGACTTGCTGCTCTTTCTGCGCACGCCCGCGATCTGGGTCCGTCGGAATGCTCGCCGCAGCCCATCGCACGAAACCCTTGTCCATGCCGATAACGTGAGAAATATGTAGGCCCTAAAACCCTGTGAAGGAGGATCTCCTTATGGAGATGAAGACTCGTATTACCGGTGACGTAAATATCCTGGAGATTGCCGGGCGCTTCGATACCAATACCGTCCCGCCGGTCTCTGCCTGGCTTGAGCAGGTTACAGCTACCCCCGGACCGCGCGTTCTGGTGAACTTAGCCGACACTACATTTGTCGACTCGACCGCGCTCGCAACCCTCGTGCAGGCCCTGAAGCGCTGTCACCAGATGCAAGGCGACCTGTGCGTCTGTAGTCTGCGTCGGCCAGTGTACATGATTTTTGAGTTGACCCGTCTGGACAAGGCGTTCAATATCTTTGTCGATGAAGAGCATGCCATCCAGTCCTTCAATAACTAGAGATCTGGGGGTTAGGTGTAGATGTCGTATCCTTGAGCCAGAAATCCACCCAACACTATGCTTGTCACACTTCTCAGCTCACAGTATGCGCGTTTCACTGCCCTGGCAGATGCTTGGCTTGCCCAAGGCGCCAGCGCCTTTGGAGTCTTTCAGGATAGCCGCCCCCTGATCTACTGGCCAGCCGGGCATCGTCTGGCCAGACCCAGCATCACAGCACCGATCACCCATAATGACGAGGAGATCGCCGACCTACGGGTAGCCGGAGTGAGCGGCATGGCTGCCGAGATGCGGCTCAAGGCAGATGCGACGCTGATCAGCTATGTGCTTCAGCTAGAGAATGAGCTACAGTGCATGACAGCCGATCTGGCGACAAGCCAGGATCAGCAACTCGCGCTGTACCGGCTCACCCAGTCGATGCGCGACCATGTCACGATCATAGAGACTCTTCAGGCGCTGGTGATTGAGGCTGTACGTATGACGAAGTCGCACGCTGGGTTTGCCGCCTTTGTGTCTAGCGACGGACAAGAGCCGCTGCTTGTCCAGTCGCCCGATGGATTCATGCCGGATGATGTGGCGTGGCACATCTACTGGCACACTCACACAGCGGAGCGAGAAGTGATTCTGCCCGATCCAGCGAGCGATCTGCTTTACCCAGAGAATGTGGAGAATATGCTGGCGGTGCCGATTTGGGTGCGCGGCAGCATCATGGCAATGATGGGGGTGACCAATCGTCCAGGGGGGTTCGGGACGCCAAACATAAAGCTCGTTCGGGCGATTTCAGATCAGGCTAGCGCACAGATCGAGCGGATGCTGCTCTACCAGGAGATGTTCGACCAAGCAAGGCTCAAAACCGAGATGGATCTGGCCAGGCGCGTTCAGCTCGACCTGATGCCGCACCAGCTACCGACGGTGCCCGGGCTGGATCTCTACGCCAGCTCGCGGCCGGCCCTCCAGGTGGGGGGAGACTTCTTCGACTTTATTGTTGGCGATGATCGGCCATTCCTCTTCTCATTGGGTGATGTGACCGGCAAAGGGCTCTCGGCAGCCTTGCTAATGACGATGACGCGCTCGGCCATCCACAGCAAGGCCCAGTTTATGCCCTACCCAACGCCCGAGGCGGTGATGCGCCAGTCTAACGAAGATCTCTACCATGATTTTACACGTGTGGGGGTTTTCGCCACCGTATTCGTTGGGCAGTACGAGCCCGGAAGCCAGAAGTTGATCTACGCTAATGCCGGGCACTCGCCGGTAATTTACCGGCCATTCGATGGTGAGCCGGAGCTGTTGCGCGCCGATAGTACGGCGATCGGCATCCTGCCGGTGAGTTCTTGCCGTAACCAGACACTGAACATGCGCCCCGGCGATCTGCTCGTTGTCGCAACCGATGGATTTAGCGACACCCGCAACTCGCGTGATGAGACCTTCGACATCGAGCGGCTGATCGTTCTCGTCGATCAGCTTGCATCGCAGACTGCATGTGAGATCGCAAATGCCATGTTAGAGACGGTTAGTCGCTTCGGAGGGGGGCGCAACCAGGATGATGATCAGACCCTCGTGGTGATCAAAGGAGCAGCGTCGTGAGCCTGCAGCACCCAGA
>JBAXES010000002.1:0-33139 GCA_037140315.1 Chloroflexales bacterium | reverse complement strand
ACCACGAACCCTCTGATTAACAGTCAGATGCTCTACCATTGAGCTATCGGGGATCGCTCACGACGCGGCGGAGTATAGCATAGCTTGTGAAAGCCTGCAAATTTGGGCCGCGAGGCCGCCCGAACCCCACGCAGGCGCAGACCCGGAGGGGGGCAAGCATGTATAATATGTTCACTGTAGCGCTAGGAGGATCCATGAACATCGAGACCCTGGTGGCCGCCTGTGTGAGCCAGATCGAGGCCAGCCACGCCGCCCGCGAGCAGGCCCTCAGCGCCTCGCGGGCGCTGATCCGCAGCTGCGCCAACAGCATCCGGGCGGCCCACCGGGCCGAGTTCGCCGAGGCCGAGCGCCTGCTGGGCGAGGCGGCGGCACTGGCCGCCAGGCTGCGCGCGGCCACCGCCGACAGCCCAGAGATCCGCTTCGCCGGCTACAGCCAGGACGCGCTGAAAGAGTTCGCCGAGGCCCACCTGGTGCTGGCCTTCCTGGCCGGGCGTGAGCCGCCCGCCGCCGAGGCGATCGGCGTGGAGCCCGCCGCCTACCTCAACGGCCTGGCCGAGGCGGCCAGCGAGCTGCGCCGGGCAATCCTCGACGGCCTGCGCCGAGGCGAGACAGCCCGCGGCGAGGGGCTGCTGCGCGTGATCGACGATGTCTACAGCGAGCTGGTGACGGTCGACTTCCCCGACGCCGTGACCGGCGGCCTGCGCCGGACGACCGACGCCCTGCGCGCCGTGCTGGAGCGCACCCGCGGCGATATGACTGCGGCCATCCGCCAGGACCAGCTGGTGACGGCGATGCGCGAGCTTGAGGCCCGACTGCCAATGGAGTAGGCTCTATTTCTGTGTGCCGTGGCGTTGTTGACAGTGTGTATTAGATCTGTTAAATTTCTAAATGGCGCGCTGTCATTGGAATGCCACCCCTTCGAATGGCAAGTTCTGCGAGACCCTGTCCGACCGGCCCCGGTGGGGCGCGGCGCGTTTGACTGTGAGCTGCGCGTCCTCTCCGTGGATGCGACCCTCGCAGCTCTGCTCGGACTGTCCTCCGCCGATTTTCTGGGACAGCCGCTCTCCAGCGTCCTGCCTACACTGGCCATCGCCCCGCTCCTCCGGCATGTCCTGGCTACCGGTGAGCCTATCCTCGATGTGGACGTGCGCGGGACGCTGCCGGACGGACGCCCCTGCCGCTGGCTGGCCAGCTACTATCCGGTCTGCACGCGCGCCGGGTCCGTGATTGCCGTCGAGTGTGCGATCCACGCGCTCGACCAGCGCGCGCCCTTCACCGCCCTCACCACTACCCAGGCGGCGCTGCACCAGGCGACCGATCAGCTCGCGTTCCACGCAACCATCCTGGCGAACCTGAATGACGCGGTCGTCGCGGCTGATCTGGATAAGCGTATCACCTACTAGGGGCCAGGCGCCGAGCGGCTCTACGGCATCGCCGCCGACACGGCACGCAACCGTCTGGTCAGCGATATCATCCGCTACCAGTGGATCGACCCGGCCAACGCGCTGGCGGTGCGCCAGTCGATGGAATCCACTGGGGTCTGACGCGGCGAAGCTCGGACCATCCACCAGCGGGGGGGCATGCTGAGCGTCGCGGCGTCGATCAGCGTGCTGACCAGCGCGCTGGGCCAGCGGGTTGGCTACCTCGGCGTTATCCGCGATATGACCGACTGGAGAGCCCCGCCGAGTTTGCCGCGCGCTTCCCGATCGTGCAGGATCTCGTACCCGAGATCCGCGCGGGGGCCACGCTCCCGCTGATTATCCAGCAGCGCATGATCGGGGCGCTGGGCATCAGCTTCACCAAGCCGCGGGCCTTTTCCGCAGATGATCGGATCCACTTGCAGCTGGTCGCCCACCAGTGCGCGCAGGCGATTGAGCGCGCCTGGCTCTACGAGTCCGAGCGGCGCGCCCACGCTGATGCCGAGGCGGCGGTGCGCACGCGCGACGACCTGCTGTCGCTCGTCTCGCACGACCTGCGCAATCCGCTGACTGTTATCCTCGGCCAGGCACAGCTTATGACAAAGCCATTGCAGGACCTCCACGAGCCAGGACAGGCGCGCATCCCCAGGCTCTGGAAGAGCTGCTAGACATAGCGCATCTCCACGGCGGTTCTACCGCGGGGCCAATGTGACGGGGCTGATCCGCGGTACGGGGCTAGGGCTGGCGAGCGCACGCCAGATTGTAGAGCAGCACGCGGGGCGGATCCAGGCGGAGAGCGCTGAGGGGCGTGGGAGCACCTTTTCCGTCCACTTGCCATGCCACGTGGATCTGTCCTACCCGCCGCTCCTGGCGGTCGAGCGCGGCGGCAGTAGCTAGCTCCTTGACAGGCGCTACGGAGCTTTGTATAATCCGCACGTAAATAGTCAGTTCTGACTATATATGTGTGCGGCGCATCACGATGAACTCGCGCGCCCGCAGGAGATCGACCATGCTATCGCTCTACCTCGCCATCAAAGAGATGGCGCGCAATAAGCGGCGCTTCATCTCCGTCTTCTTGATCGTCGCCCTGATCACCCTGCTTGTGCTCTTCACTGCGGCCCTCGCCGACGGCCTCTCTCAGGGCGCCAGCGAGTTCTTTGAGCGCATAGGCGGGGAGCTGATCGTCTTTCAGCAGGATGTCGACTTCCAGATGCCGGCGAGCCGTCTCGGCCAGGCCCGGCTCAGCCAGATCCGGCGCGTCCCCGGCGTGGCGGCGGTCGGCCCAGTTGGTGTGAGCACGGCGGCGATCACCGCCGTTGATGGCGTTGAGATGGCGAGCCTGGATGTCTCGCTGGTGGGGGTTGAGCCGCTGCAGCCCGGCTCGCCCGCAGTCTTCGCCGGCGATCAGCTGAAGGACAGCCGCGCGGCAGATGTGGTCATTGACCGCCACGTCTTCAGTCGGCTGCACATCCCGCTCGGGTCGACGATCACCCTCAAGGTGGTACAGGGTATGAAAGAACATTTCTACGACCTGCGGGTTGTCGGGTATGCCGAGGGCCGTAAGGTCAACTATATCGCCAGCATCTTTGTGCCCCTGCGGCGCTGGGATCAGATCAAGCCGCAGACCACCCCCGGCGGCAGCGGCGGAGACGACATGATCTTCAATGTCGCCGCCGTCCAGATAGACCGCGGCGCCTCGCCATCCGAGGTCGCCGCAGGGATCGTCGCCACCGTGAACCAGGTCGAAGTTACCGACCCGGTAACGGCCTACCGCACTACGCAGGGCTACAATGATATGATGTCGACGTTCAACATGCAGCAGGGCTTTATGCTGCTGATCGTCGTGCTGATCGTCGGCAGCTTCTTCCAGATCCAGACGCTACAGAAGGTCGCGCAGATCGGCATGCTTGAGGCGATCGGGGCGTCAAGCCGCATGGTGGTCATCACGCTGCTGATCCAGGTGATGATCACCCTGGCGGTCGGGCTGGGCCTCGGGGGGCTGGTGGTGTGGCTCATGTCCCAGGCGCTCCCGGCGACGATCCCGATCGTCTTCAACGGCGCGAAGATCAGCGTCACGATCCTGTCGCTGCTGCTCTCCGGCCCGATCGCCTCGCTTATCGCCGCACGCACTATCCTGAAGATCGAGCCGCTGCGGGCCCTGGGGCTGAGCGCCTAGCTACCTATATCCTTGGTTCACACTGCCAGCGACGCTGGCAGTGTGAACCAAGGATATGAAGGGTCGGGGCGACAGCCCTACCGGGAAGAAAGAGCAACCTATGAGCACCCTTGAGGCCAGGGCGGTCAGCAAGATCTACGAGATGAACGGCGCCGAGATCCGCGCCGTCGATGGCGTCTCGCTCCATGTGGGCGACGGCGAGTTCGTCGCTCTGGTCGGGCCAAGCGGCTCGGGCAAGACCACCATGCTGGCGCTGCTGGCGGGCCTGCTGCTGCCCGATGCAGGCGAGGTGCTGATCAACGGGGTCAGCCTGCGCACGATGGGCAAGGCGAACCTGGCCGCATTTCGGCTGGCGCATATCGGCTTCACCTTTCAGGCCAACAACCTCGTGCCCTACCTCACCGTCCAAGAGAATGTCGAACTGATGCTACGCCTGAACGGCACCCTCGACAAGCGCGGGCGCGCGCGCGCGCTGGATCTCCTGCGCCGCCTGGATCTGGGCGACCGGCTGGGCAACCTGCCCTCGCAGCTCTCCGGCGGCCAGCAGCAGCGCGTGGCGATCGCGCGGGCCCTCGTCCACGAGCCGAGCATCGTGCTGGCCGACGAGCCCACCGCCAGCCTCGATACGGGGCGCGCCCACCAGGTTGTCAGCACGCTGGCCATCCTCATCCACGAGCAGGGTCGGGCGGGGGTGATGGTCTCCCACGACCTGCGCATGTGTGCCTATGCCGACCGGGTCATCCAGATGGAGGACGGACACCTGACCCGCGTGCTGACCGAGCGCTCCGAGATCGCGGCCTTCGCCCATGCGGCGCAGGGGGCGGCGCACGAGGAGGCGCTGGTGGGGTAGCGCCATCCTGGGGGTGCGGGGGCGGCTCTGCCGCCCCCGCGCCTTTTTTTGAGCTGCTCGGCCCCGGCGCAGCCGCCTTCCAGCAAGCTTATGCTATACTGGCGATATGGGGCTGCGGCATTGGAACGCTGTCAGGCTGTGCAAGGAGGCAAGGTGTGACAACCATTGGTAAGGGAACCACCATCACCTGGGTCGGCCACGGAACCTTCCACCTCACCACTCCGGAGGGCCGGGGCGTGCTACTCGACGCCTGGATCGACGGTAACCCGGCATGCCCGGCGGATCTCAAGCCGCAGCTGCGCCAGAACCTGGCCGCCGTGCTGCTCACCCACGGCCACATCGACCACATCGCCGACCTGGTGAGCCTGGCGCAGGAGACGGGGGCCACGGTGGCCTGCCAGTACGACCTGCTGCCCTACCTGGAGGGCAAGGGCGTGCCGGGCGCGCAGCTGCTCGGATTCAACAAGGGCGGCACCGTGAGCGTGGCCGATATGAAGGTCACGATGACGAACGCCCACCACTCCAGCTCGATCACCGAGGGCGGGCAGACGATCGGCCTGGGCACCGCCTGCGGGTTCCTGATCCGCATGAGCAACGGCTTCACCGTCTACCACACCGGCGACACCAGCGCGACGATGGACATGCAGATTATCCGCGACCTCTACCGGCCCGCGCTGGCCATCCTGCCGATCGGCGACCACTTCACGATGGACCCGCGCCAGGCCGCCTACGCGCTCAAGCTGATCGGCGCCGACTACGCAATCCCCGGCCACTACGGCACCTTCCCGATTCTCACCGGCACGCCCGCCGCTCTCGTCGAGGCGTGTAAAGAGTTCGGCGTCACCACTGAGGTGATCGCCCTCAAGCCCGGAGAGTCTGTGAGCTAATGCTGAATGGTGAATGGTGAATGGTGAATGGCCAGAAGCATTCACCATCCACCATTCACCATTCACCATTCAATCTATGAAGATCATCGTCCCCGTCCCAATCCGCACGATGCTGGAGCCTCAGTTACCTAGTTGGGTTGACGCCATATGGGTGGGCCATGAAGGAGCCTTCGACGGCGACCCGTCGGGTGCCGTCGCCTACTTCCGCTGGTGGTCTGATCAGCCCGCCCTTGAGCAGGTGCTCACCGCCGCCCCGCTCCTGCGCTGGATGCATACGCCCAGCGCAGGCGTCGACCGCCTGCTGACCCCGGACGTGCTTGCGCGCGATATCACCCTGACCAACAGCGCCGGCGTCCACGCCATTCCGATCGCCGAGTTTGTGCTGGGCTTTATGCTCGCCCACGCCAAGCAGATCGGCGCCTACCGCGATGCGCAGGCCGAGGCGCGCTGGGTCGAGGGCATGCAGCTGCGCGAGCTCTACGAGTCCAGCCTGCTGATCATCGGCATCGGCGGGATCGGCCAGGCCATCGCCGAGCGGGCCGCCGCCTTTGGCATGCGCATCTACGGCAGCCGGCGCACGCCCCGGCCGATGCCCGGCGTCGCCAGGGTGGTCGGCGGCGACGGCTGGCGCGACCTGCTGCCCGATGCCGACTACATCGTCGTCGCCGCGCCGCTCACTGATGAGACGCGCGGGATGCTTGACGCGGCGGCGTTTGCGGCGATGAAGCCCACGGCCTACCTGATCAACATCGCCCGCGGCGCGCTGATCGACGACCCGGCCCTGTCCGCCGCCCTGCGCGACGGCCAGATCGGCGGGGCGGCCCTCGACACATTCGATCAGGAGCCGCTGCCCGCCGAGAGTCCGCTCTGGGGCCTGCCCAACGTCACGATCACGCCGCACGCCACCGCAAGCTCGCCGCGCATGCGCGAGCGGCAGATCGCCCTCTTCATCGAGAACCTGGCCCGCTTCCGCGCCGGGAAGCCGCTGCTGAACAGCGTCGATAAATCGGCCGGATACTGATTGATTACAGATTGTAGCCTGCAGGAGGTGATGATGACACTCGACCATCTACGAACAACCGACCCGGAGATCGCCGCGCTGATCGAGAGCGAGGCCAAGCGCCAGCGCGAGGGCCTGGAGCTGATCGCCAGCGAGAACTACACCAGCCTCTCGGTGATGGCGGCCCAGGGTTCGGTGCTGACCAACAAGTACGCCGAGGGCCTGCCCGGGAAGCGCTACTACGGCGGCTGCGAGTTTGTCGATATGGTTGAGCAGCTGGCGATCGACCGCGCGCTCAAGCTCTTCGGAGCCCAGGCCGCCAACGTGCAGCCCCACAGCGGCGCCCAGGCCAACATCGCCGTCTTCACCGCCCTGCTCCAGCCCGGCGACACCATCCTCGGCATGCGCCTCGATCACGGCGGGCACCTCACCCACGGCAGCCCGGTGAACTTCAGCGGCAAGTGGTACAACATCCAGTTCTACGGCGTCGATATGGCCACCGGCCAGATCGACTACGATGACCTGGCCCAGAAGGCCCGCGCCGCGCGGCCCAAGCTGATCACCTCGGGGGCCAGCGCCTACCCGCGGATCATCGACTTCGCCCGCATGCGCCAGATCGCCGATGAGGTTGGCGCCCTGCTCATGGCCGACATCGCCCACATCGCCGGGCTGGTCGCCGCCGGCGAGCACCCCTCCCCGGTCGGCCACGCCCACATCGTCACCACCACCACCCACAAGACCCTGCGCGGCCCGCGCGGCGGCCTGATTATGATGGACGAGCCCTACGCCAAGCAGCTTAACAGCAGCGTCTTCCCCGGCAACCAGGGTGGCCCGCTGATGCACGTGATCGCCGGCAAGGCGGTGGCCTTCGGCGAGGCCCTGCGCCCAGAGTTTAAGGGCTATGCCGCCCAGATCCGCCGCAACGCCAAGGCCCTGGCCGCCGGCCTGACCGAGCGCGGCGTGACCCTGATCAGCGGCGGCACCGACAACCACCTGATGCTGGCCGACCTGACCGGCCTCGGGGTCAACGGCGCCCAGGCCCAGAGGGCCCTCGACCGCGCCGCGATCACGGTGAATAAGAACTCGATCCCCGACGACCCGCAGCCCCCGGTGCGCACCAGCGGCATCCGCATCGGCACGCCGGCCGTCACCACCCGCGGCATGGCCGAGCCCGAGATGGCCCAGATCGCCGCCTGGATCGTCGATGTGCTCCAGCATGTCGACGACACCGAGCGCCAGGCCCGCATCGCCGCCGAGGTGGGCGAGCTCTGCCGTAGCTTCCCCGTCCCCACCGATATGGTCCGGGTGTAGGGCTACGCCCTAAAAATTTCTCGTCTGTCGCATAAAAATGCCAGCTTCGCTGGCATTTTTATGCGACAGACGAGAATACGTCGGTGTCAGCGCCCGCTCACCACACCTCGGCGGGCCGCTGGAGTCCGCGCCCGATCAGGCTGAGCAGGGCCCCGGCGAGGCCGGCGACGATCAGGATGGCACCGGCGAGGCGCTGGCGGCTGTCAAGGCTGCCGCGCAGGGCCAGGGCGTTCGTCAGGCGCACCTGGTCGCCCAGAGCCGCGAACTCCTCGGCCGCATGATCGGCTTCGTCGCGGGCCTGGGGGTAGCGCAGGCTGCGGGCCAGATCGTTGGCGCGGACAAGCTGATCGCTGGCCACGCCCCCGCGCCGCGCGCGCTGCGCATACACATCCAGCGCCGCGTCCTGGCGCAGATCGCCGATGTCCACGAAGGCCAGGCGGGCCTGGCCGATCAGCTGCTGGGCGCGCCCGTAGTCACCGCCCTCCAGGGCGGCGCGCGCGTCCTCGGCGACCTGGGTGGCCCGCACCCCCGCCTCAGCCTGCGCCCTGAGCTGGCCGGCCTGCGCGGCCACCTCGGCCGACTGGGTGTCGGCGTGCTTGGCGATCCAGGCCGTGGCCTGCTCCAGCTCAGCGGCAGCGACGGGGTAGTTGCCCTGCTCCAGCAGCCCACGCGCATACGTGAGGTCATAGCTGTCGAGGGCGCTGCGCCGGTAGCCGCCGGCCAGGTAGCCGGGCAGCCACGTTAGCCACTCGGCCTCCAGGTCGGTCACCGAGGCGCCGTAGGCCTGCTCAAGCGCCGAGCGGTAGCCCGAGCTGCGCGCGCTGATGCTTAGGAACCCCCGCAGCGCGGCGAACCCGTCGCGGTCAACGAGGAACGCCACGACCGAGAGGCTCTGCGGGTAGCTCACCTCGGGCGCGGCATAGATCGCGTCGCGGTCATCGAGGGCGCTCCAGGGCATCAGGCGGCCCTGGTCGGCGGCGAGGCGCAGGGCGGCGATCTTCGCGTCGAGCTCGGGGGTCGGTCGCTCCATATACTGCGCCACCCCCTCCTGGAGCCCGGTGTTCAGCCGGTTCTCGCTCAGGTCGGCGGCGATAATATGTGTGAGCTCGTGGCGCACATTATTGCGCACCTCCGCCTCGGCCTCCTGCCGGGTGCGCTCCACGATCACCACCAGCTCGCGCCGACGGAAGTCGGCGTGGGCCACGATGCCGGGCAGATTGCGCGCGGCCGGGTTCACCTGGTAGTAGTCCTCGCCGGTCGGGAAGAGGCGCAGGGTCAGGGGCGGCGGCGGGCGGTAGCCGAAGGTGCTGGAGACTTCGTCGTAGATCGTGTCGATGAATCCGGCGTAGCGCTCGGCCTCGGCCTCGCCGCCCGCGACGTAGAGAATCGTGAAGGTTGCCGTGTCACGCTCGCGCCACCCGCCGGCCTGGGCGCGGACGCCCCCCGGCGTGAAAAGGGCGATCATCAGGGCGAGAAATATGGCGACACAGCATGATCGTCGCATGACAACATCCATGCCGTAGGGGCGCAGCAGCACGTTGCGCCAAGCGCAACGTGCTGCTGCGCCCCTACGGCGCGATAACCCGGTAGACCACCCCGCTGGGCGTGGACACGCTCTCGAAGAGGTAGGGACAGCCGGTCACCCAATCAACCGGCACCGGCGGCGCGGTACGTCTCAGCGCTGCGGCCAGGGCCTGGATCTGCTGGCTGCCAACGTCCTGGCGGGCCCGGCCCAGGGTGAGATGCGGCGCGAAGGATCGCTCCTCGGGGGCAAAGCCCAGCGGCCGGGTGGCCGCCGTCACGGCGCGCTGGAGCCTGTCGAGGGCGGCGAGGTCCCCTTCGATGCCGACCCAGAGCACCCGCGGGCGCTCGGCCGAGGGGAATGCGCCCAGCCCGCCCAGGCGCAGGGCGAAGGGCGGGGTCGGGATGGCGGAGATGGCCGCCAGCAGATCCGGCACGCGGCCCGCGTCCGCCTCGCCGAGGAACTGGAGGGTCAGGTGCATGCCCTCGACGGCGGCCCAGCGCGCCGGCGGGGCGCTGCGGCGCAGCCGCGACTGGGCCTCCGCCAGGGCGGCGCGCACCGGGTCGGGCAGATCAATGGCGATGAAGAGGCGCATACTATCATCGTAGGGGCGCGACAGCAGACCATCATTTTACGACGGTCTGCTGCTACGCCCCTACCCGGTGATCATCCTCTCGGGTATCTGGCTGTCCACCGGCGGGCTGCCGTCTGGCGTCAGGCGGATGTAGGTGCCGTCGGGCTGGAGGATATGCGCGCGCACATTGTCGCTCAGGTAGATATCCAGGAGCTTATTGCTGACAAAGGCGATCAGGGCCGGGTCCTCCAGCGGGTAGAGCTCCTCGACGCGCCGATCCAGGTTGCGGTCCATAATATCGGCGCTGCCGAGGTAGAGCACCGGCGTGCCGCCGTTGGCGAAGTAGTAGATCCGGCTGTGCTCCAGGAACTGCCCAATGATGCTGCGCACCTGGATCCGCTCGCTGAGGCCGGGCACCCCGGGGCGCAGCGAGCACATCCCGCGCACGATCAGGTCGATCCGCACGCCGGCCTGCGACGCCTCGTAGAGCAGGTCGATAAACTGGTGATCGACAAGGGCGTTCATCTTGAAGATGATCCGGCCGTCGCCGTGCTCGCGCTGGCGCTGGATCTCGCGGCGGATCATGCCCATCAGGCGCTGGCGCAGCGTGATCGGGGCGATCAGCAGCGCGCGGTAGGTAGCCTGGCGGCTGTAGGCGGTGAGGAAGTTAAACAGGTCAACCACATCGGCGGCGATGTCGGGGCGGCAGGTGAACAGGCCCAGGTCGGTGTAGACGCGGGCGGTGCTGGCGTTATAGTTGCCGGTGCCCAGGTGGACGTAGCAGCGGATGCCGTCCTGCTCCTGGCGCACCACCATGGTCACCTTGGCGTGCACCTTCAGCCCCAGCAGGCCGTAGACGACGTGCACCCCGGTGCGCTCCATCGCCTTGGCCCAGATGATATTATTCTCCTCGTCGAAGCGGGCCTTCAGCTCGACCACCGCCGTCACCTGCTTGCCCTGCTCGCGGGCGTGGATCAGGGCCTTCACAATCGGCGAGTTGCTGCCGACGCGGTAGAGCGTCTGCTTGATCGCCAGCACCTGCGGGTCTTCGGCGGCGGCCTGGATAAAGTCGATCACCGGCGAGAAGGAGTGGTAGGGGTGGTGCAGCAGCACATCGCCCTGGCGGATGGTGTCGAAGATATCGCCGCCGCCGCGCAGCACCACCGGCAGCGTGGGCATATGCGGCGGGTCCTTGAGGTCGGGGCGGTCGATCTTCTGGAGGGCCATCAGGTCCGCCAGGCCGAGCGGGCCGCGCACCGTGTAGAGGTCGCGCGGGCCGATCTTCAGGTTCGTCAGCAGCAGGTTGCTGATCCGCTCGGGCATGGCCTTGTCGACGGTGATCCGCACCACCTCGCCGAAGCGGCGCTGGCGCACGCCCTGCTCGATGCTAGAGAGCAGGTCGTCGGCCTCGTCCTCCTCGATCTCCATATCGGCGTTGCGCGTGACCCGGAAGGGCGCCGACATCACCACCTCCATGCCGGGGAAGAGCATGTCGAGGTGGGCGGCGATCACCTGCTCGATCCAGACGAAGCAGTGGCGGCGGCCGGTGGCGTGCTCATTCGGCCCCTCGCAGAGGTCGGGCGGCAGCGGGATCAGGCGCGGCAGCACCTCGGGCACCTTCACGCGGGCGAACAGCTCGCCCTTCTGCGGGTCTTGGATCATCACCGCCAGATTCAGGCTCAGGTTCGAGATGAAGGGGAACGGCCGGCTGCTATCGAAGGCGAGCGGCGTGAGCACCGGGAAGATCTGCTGGTGAAAGAACTCGGCCACCCAGGCCCGCTGGGAGTCGCTCAGGTCGCCCATGTTCAGCAGGTGGATGCCCTGCTCGGCCAGGCTCGGCAGCAGGTCGGTGAAGAGCAGCTCGCGCTCCTGCTCGATCAGCGGCAGCAGGGTCTTGCGCACCGCCTTGAGCTGCTCGGTGGGCGTGAGCCCATCGGGCGACTGCTTCTGCACCCCGGCGCTGATCTGCTGCAGGATGCCGCTCACGCGGATCATAAAGAACTCGTCGAAGTTTGACGCGAAGATGGCGAGGAACTTCAGCCGCTCCAGGAGCGGGTTCGCCCGGCTCAGCGCCTCGCCGAAGACGCGGCGGTTAAACTCGATCCAGCTCAACTCGCGGTTCAGGTAGGATGGCGCGACCGGGGCATGGACCTCGGCCACGTCGATCTGCGTTGGCTCCTGCACGATCATGCGCTGCCGCCTTACATATAGAACGCTGCCAATACCTAATGGTAATAGGTAGTATATCTGTCAGCTATGGCCACGTCAATGCTACGCGCTACCTACCCGCCCTCAACCGCGCTAACAATGTGCTCAAGCCGCGCGATCTGCCCGCCGTGGCCGACGGTGATGGCGATCAGATCGATCCGGCAGGGGGTGTGGGCGGGCAGGTCCGCCTCGGCCATGTAGGCGGCGGCGAGATCGAGCAGCCGCCGCAGCTTCGCGGGCGAGAGGCTCTCCTCGGGGGACACCGGGCCGCCGGCGCGGCGGGTGCGCACCTCAACAAGCACAAGCTGGCCGCCCTGTTGGGCGACCAGATCGATCTCGCCGATGCGACAGCGCCAGTTGCTCGTCAGGAGGGTGTAGCCGGCGCGCACCAGATATGATCGGGCGGCGGACTCGCCAAAGGCCCCGAGATCGCGCCTAGTTGAAGGCATACTTGCGCCAGACGTCGTGGCGCTCCATCTCGCCGAGCAGGGCGAACGCGAGGTACTGCGGCTGCCGAGGGGTGGAAAGCAGCAGCATGCTGGCCTGATCGGGGGTGCGCCCGCCCTTGCGGTGGTTGCACTCGCGGCATGCCGTCACCACGTTCTCCCAGGTTGTCGCCCCGCCCTGCGAGCGCGGCACCACATGATCGATCGTCAGCTGGGCGCGACCGGGCTGGGTGCCGCAGTACTGGCACGTCTCGCGGTCGCGCGCGAAGATGCCGCGGCGCGAGCACGGCAGCTTGAGCCGGCGCGGGATGCGGATGTAGCGCACCAGACGGATCACCAGGGGCACGTCGAAGGAGATCTGGCGGGCGCGCAGCTGCTGCTCGGCGGCCTCGATCAGCTCGGCCTTCTCCTGGAGCAGCAGGATGATCGCGCGGCGCACCGAGATAAGCTGCAGTGGCTCGTAGCTGGCATTGAGGACGAGGACTCGCTGCAAGACACCCACCCCCTTTAAGAACCATTTGTCGTGGTTGACAAAGGCTCTCTGCGCGGGGTAGGGATTTGCCCCGGCTAGAGAGCTAAGACTTTAGCACGGCTGGCGGAGGAAACCGCCAGGATCGCGCGCATCACCGCGCTCCGCGCACAGCTGCTGCGGTCGGCGGTGAAGGCACGGTGCGCGACAAAGGCGGCGCAGCACACTGGTGCCCTCGCCGCTCTGCTCTGCTTTTCTAGGCTGTAATGATCGCCGGTATCCATGCCTGCCTCAGCGCTACGCCCCGCTACGGGCGTAGGACATGTATCATCAGTGCCCGTATAGGGTATCACGCATTGTTAGGAATTGTCAACTTGGACAAGGGAACAGGGAACAGGGAACAGGGAACAGGAAAACCGCATCCTGATGCAGTACAATTGCCTGAACTGTAATGTACGCTGAAACCATGTCTTGCGTCATGATCAGGTCGTAGCAGCGCTTTGCGCTGCTACGAACCTACGGTCGCGCCACCTCGCTGAGGATCAGCCCGTCGACCAGCTGCTCGACGGGGGCGCGGTCGTCGGTGAATGGGGCGTAGCGAGCCTGGTCGGCGGTGAACACGCGCACCGGCCCAAAGCGGCCCTCGTTCATCGACCAGTACATCACTAGCTGCAGGGCCTGGATCTGCATGCGGCCGGCGTTGTCGCTGAAGTTCTTCACCCCGTCGCCCGCCGGCTCGTTCACACCGATCAGGATGGCGTTCGAGAAGCGCGTGTCGATCACGTAGACCTGCGGGAAGACCGCGATCATGGTGGATGCCAGGGCGTTCACCAGCCGGTCATCGCCGCTGGCCGGGCGACCGGCGTTCACCACGGCCACGCCCTGTGGGTTCAGGTGATCCCTCACCTGCTGGAAGAACTCGACGGTGGTGAGGTGGAAGGGGATGTAGGGCTGGTGGTAGGCGTCCATGCCGATCACATCGTAACGACGCTCGGCGCTGGCAATCCATGATCGCGCGTCCTGGACGTGGGTGTGGTAGTTCGGGAAGCGCGGGTCCTGGTCCTCTAGGTCGAAGTACTGGCGGCCCAGATCGACGATCTTCTGGTCGATCTCCACCGCGTCGACCATCGTCTGCGGGCCGTAGATCGCCAGGAACTGCTTAGGCACGCTGCCCGCCGCCGAGCCCAGCAGGGCCAGGCTCTTCACGCTCTGCGGGTCGCGGTTGGCGTACACATACGGCGCGACGCTGAAGTAGTCCCACGGCCCACCGTCGGTGAGCAGGTCGAGCGGGTTGCCCGTCTGCCGATACTTCAGCCGGTAGACCGAGTGGGTGGCCTGGCCCTCGTTGAGCACCAGGACGTGGCGCGGGTCTGGCGTGCCATCGTCGTAGACGATCTCCTGCTGGGCCACCTGGATGTAGTTGTAGTCCGACTCGGCCTCGGCCACCAGGGCGCAGTTATAGCAGTCGGCGGCCTTGATCATGCCGCCGAAGGCGTAGTGGGCGCCGGCGAGGGCGGCCACGGCGAGGAGCATCAGCAGGTAGCGCCAGTCGCGCAGGCCGATCATGCCGAGGGCCACCAGGAAGGCCGCGAAGAGGAAGATCGTGCCGGCGGTGCCGATGGCTGGGATGAGCACCAGGACGGTGAGGAAGGTGCCGAGGATCGAGCCGAGGGTGGAGACGGCCGAGATCGTGCCGGCGGTGCGCCCGGCGGCGGCCACGCCCTCCTCGACGCGCCGCAGCTGGAGGCGCACGGCGAAGGGGCCGACGGTGGCCATCAGGATCACCGGGGCGGCGAAGAGCAGCACCACCACGGCGAGCGACCCGAGGAACCCGCCGGCGGCGATATGGCGCAGCGAGTACTGGGCCAGGCTGAGCAGCGGCCGGGCCACCAGCGGGATGATCGCGCAGAGCAGGCCCGACCAGGCGATCATGCGGTAGAGCAGCCGCTCATCGGGCCGGCGGTCGGCCAGGCTGCCGCCCACCCGGTAGCCGATCGCCAGGTAGGCCAGGGTCATCCCGATCACCACCGCCCAGATCGGCTGCGAGGTGCCAAAGAAAGGGGCCAGCAGCCGCGGCATTACCATCTCGATGCCGAGGGTGCCGATGCCGGCCAGGAAGACCACCAGGAGCAGGAAACGGTCGCCCGCAGAGGTGTCAGCGCGTGTCATCATCGGATCACATTGTGCAGCATGTTGTTCAGGAACTCGATCAGCAGTATCGCCACCATAGGCGAGAGGTCGATCATGCCCATCTGGGGGAGCGCACTGCGCAGCGGGGCCAGGATCGGATCGGTGATCTCATTAAGGATCTGCGTCACTCGCATGTTGCCCATGGGGTCGATCCACGAGAGCACCACCCGACCAAAGATCGCAAAGACCAGAATGTTGAGCAGGATGTTGATAAAGCTACCGATAAAGCCGATCATTGCAGGCGCCTTTCTTCCTAGATCATAGCGAGTTAGGGCTGGCGCCCTAAAATCCCCCACCCACATGCGTGATTATTTACCCGTCGAGCCTGGCCCGCACGGCGGCCGCGTGGGCGAAGAGCCCCTCGGCCTCGGCGATCCGCCGGGCGGCGGGGCCGATCCGCTCTAGGCCGGCCCGGTTCAGCCCCACCAGCGAGATCACCTTGCGGAAGTCGTCGACGTTCACCGGCGAGGCGAAGCGGGCCGTGCCCTCGGTGGGCATAATGTGCGACGGCCCGGCCACGTAGTCGCCCAGCACCTCGAAGGACTCCTCGCCGAGGAAGACCCCGCCAGCGTTGCGCACCTGGCCCACGTAGGGCCAGGGGTCGGCCAGGAGCAGGCAGAGGTGCTCAGGGCCGTACTCATTGGCCAGCTCGATCGCCGTCGCCAGGTCTGGCACGAGGATGATCCCGCCCCGGCGGCTCACCGCCTCGGCGGCGGCGCGGGCGTTGGCCTCGGGCAGCGCCTCTAGCTGGCGGCCGATCTCGGCCTGCACGGCAGAGGCCAGATCTGCTGAGGTGGTGATCAGGATGGCGCTGGCCTCCACGTGCTCGGCCTGGGCCAGCAGGTCGGCGGCGGCCAGGCGCGGGCTGGCCGCCGCATCGGCGACCACCAGAGTCTCGGTCGGCCCCGGCAGGCTCTCGATATCGACCGCGCCGAAGACGAGGCGCTTGGCCTGGATGACAAAGCGGTTGCCCGGCCCGGCGATCTTGTCGACCCTGGGCACGCTCTGGGTGCCGTAGGCCATGGCCGCGATGGCCTGGGCGCCGCCGAGGGCGAACAGGCGGCCCACGCCGACGATGTGGGCGGCGGCGAGCACCACCTCGGCCGGCTCGCCGCTGGCGGCCTGGGGCGGCGAGCAGACGACAATCTCGCCGACGCCCGCCACCTGGGCCGGCACGGCGGCGTGGATGAGCGATGAGGGCAGGGGCGCCGCGCCGCCGGGCACGTAGATGCCCACCCGCTCCAGCGGCAGCACCAGCTGCCCCCGCGCCCCCTCGACGCCGAAGTCGACCCACGAGTTGCGGGCCTGGCGCTGGTGGAAGGCGCGGATCTCGGCGACGGCCAGCTCTAGGGCGGCCCGCAGGTCGGCGGGGATAGCGGCGGCAGCGGCGGCCCAGCGCGCGCGGGGTATCTCGATCTGCGCCAGATCGACCCTGTCCAGACGAGCGGTCAGGGCGCGCAGGGCGTCGTCGCCGCCGGATCGCACCTCGGCGATGATCGCGGACACGGTGGATGTCGTCTCACGATCCTCGTCCAAGGGCGCGCGGCGCAGCAGCCCGGCCCGCGCCGCCGCAATATCAGTAATAATTGGGATGGTCATATACACCTCATCATAGCCAGGTATACGCGAGCGTTTCTTTTTCGGAGGGGCCGAAGGCCCCTCCGCGCCTCCCCCGGCCCTTCGCGCCTTCGCGTCCGCGTCTTCCGCCTGCCGCCGCCTCTTTCGCGATCCAGACGCCCGCATTATACCGCCATGCGTAGCCGCCCGCGCCACACAGATCCGCGCCAGGGCGCGGATTCTGCGGGGGCAACCCTTGACAGCCGCGCCCTCTTCATCGTATGATGGGACTGTGCATTGTAAACGATAAATAACAAAGATTCAGACCCGCCGTGCTTGCCCTGCGCAGCGAAGCCGCAGGCGGCGCGGGCATTTCGCTTTACGGTCATGGCCAGAAATGGAGTACTGATGAGCCAGCGACGAGGACGATGGACAGTGGCGCTCACCCTGCTGGCGCTGCTGCTGCTGCTCGGCGCGATGCCGCCAGCGGTCGGGCAGGCCCAGGCCGGAAAAGTCTACTATCCGCAGACAGGCCACTACCTGGGCGGGGCCTTCCGCTCGTTCTGGGAGAGCCGGGGCGGCCTAGCGATCTTCGGCTTCCCGATCAGCGAGGAGTTTGTGCAGAAGAGCGACGGGCGGGTGGTGCAGTATTTCGAGCGCGCGCGCTTCGAGCTGGTCGGCAGCGGCAGCGGGGCATTCGTCGGCCTCGGCCTGATCGGCTCCGACTACACCCGCGCCCGCGGCCTGGGCTTCCCGCGCGTCGCCCCCAGCAAGAACACGTCTACCTCGCGCTACTTCCCGGAGACGGGGCACACCGTGATCGGGGCCTTTAAGCGCTACTGGGAGGCGCAGGGCGGGCTAGCGATCTTCGGCTTCCCGCTGAGCGAGGAGATCACCGAGCAGCTCGATGATGGGCGCAACTATACGGTGCAGTACTTCGAGCGCGCGCGCTTCGAGCTGGTCGGCAGCCAGGTGCGCCTCGGTCTGATCGGCAGCGCGCTGGTGCCCTGCCAGCGTCGCCCCGGACTGCCGCCCAATAGCCCGCCGAGCGGGCCGCTGCCCGAGGGCAGCACCAGCGAGTGCAATGCCATCCCCAACGCTGTCGCCAACGGGCGGGTCTACCCGAACGTGAGCGTCCCCGGCACCACCCTTGGCTTTGAGGCCCGCGGCTACCAGCCGAACGAGCCTGTGAGCCTGTGGCTGAACCTGCCCAACGGCACCACCCGCGGCCTGCCCTACCAGGCGATCGCCGGCGGCGACGGCTACGTCCTGATCGGCTTCCGCACCGAGTCCAACGACCTCCTCGGCCAGTGGAGTCTCGTCGGCCAAGGCACCAAGAGCGGGCGCGTTGTTGTCACGCCGTTCCGGCTCCAGCGGTGACCTTACCGGCGGGCTGAGCGCGATGCCTACGGGCCGCAGGCCGCCAGAAGCGATCACGATGTGGCTGAGATCGCCAGCTTCGCTGGCGATCTCAGCCACATCGTTTGGTGTGAGGAATGCTGAATGATACCATTCAGCGCTCACCGCTCAGAATTTCTGCATATCGATCCAGAGCCGGGGCAGGCGGGCGAGCTTCTCGCGCAGGGTAAGGTAGGCGCGCTTGGTGTAGGAATCGTAGTCATTTGCGACCAGCTTATCAAGGATGCCGGCGTAGATTCGCGCCGCCGCCGCCACCGCGAGGCGGCTATCGGGTGGGAGCAGGCCAATCCCAGGCCAGCTCTCCGCGTAGAGCTGATAGGCCCGCTCAACCTCAAAGCGCATCAGGTTGCGGAACCGGTCGTCACACACGCCGCTGAGGATATCCTCTGCGGTTAGGCCGAAGCGCTCCAGATCCTCCTGGGGCAGGTAGACTCGCCCGCGCTTGGTGTCCTCGCCCACATCGCGCAGGATATTCGTCAGCTGTAGGGCCACGCCGAGCTTGATCGCGTATGGCGCGGCACCGGGGGCCGCGCCGGTGACGCCCATGCTCAGCAGGCCAACCACTGACGCCACCCGGTAGCAGTACAGCCAGAGGTCGGCGAAGGTGGCGTAGCGGTGGATACTCAGATCCATAGCCATCCCCGCCAGCAGCTCATCGACCAGCGTGGGCGACAGGCCGTAGCACGTGCGCGTATCGTGCCATGCCAGCAGCACCGGGTTGTCGCTCGCCGGGTGCTCGGCGCGGGCCTGCTGCACCCACTCGGCCAGGGCGCGGGCCGGGTCGCCGACGGCATGATCGACTGTGTCGTCAGTGACCCGGCAGAAGGCGTAGAATGCGCGCACGGCCTTGCGCTTATCGGCCGGCAGGAACTGCGTGCTGAAGAAGAAGCTCTTCGAGTGCTGGCGGATCATGCGCTCGCAGTAGCGGTACGCCTCGGCGACGCGCTGCGGGGGGTGCGGCGGTCGATCATCCGGCCCGATCTGCGGCGGCAGCTCAGTCAGGTGAAACAGCAGCGCCAGCTGCTCCTCGGCCGGGAGTGGCTGCGGTATCGAGGCCATGCCAGCGCCAAGGGCCAGTGATGAGAGGGGTTTTAACGACACGCGGCTCTCCTTGTGAATCTATCCACAGCACATAGGAACCACGATCAGGCCAGTGCGCAATAATAACGATTCATGTGAATTAAATGATGTATCTTAATAATACGTGAATCGTAGCCGATAAGCAACCCATACGTTGCCGAGGGTTCCACGGCGAGCGAGCCCTCCCTGAAGAAGCTACCCGTAAAACAGCAACGCGGGACGCGAGCATCAGCAGCTCTGCGCCCCGCATTTGTGCCGCCAGCCCCCTAGCGCCCGCTGAGAATATCGGCCACCGAGTCCACCACCTCCTGGGCATCCTTGCCGAGGAAGGTTCCAGGCATCCGTTGGGCGAGCATCGGGTTGAGATTAAACGCCCGGCCGCCAAACCCGAACGCCGGGAAGGGCGGCGGCAACGTCTGGATCGCCCGCCCGACCTCAAGGAGCTGGGTGGCGGTCTCGGTGGTTGAGGCGGCCATACAGACGATGTCGGGCTGGAGCTGGCGCACGGTGTCGAGCAGATCGCGCAGGGGCACCTCGGAGCCGAGGTAGACCACCTGCCAGCCGTGACGCACCAGGAAAACCGCGATCATCAGGGCCCCCAGATCGTGCTGCTCGCTCGGCGCGCAGCCGATCATCACCAGGCCGCGCCCATCGGTGATATTGTAGGTGTTGAACAGCCCCGAGAGCTTGCGCCGGATGAACTGCGTGGCGAAGTGCTCGGCGGTGACGCTGAGCTTGCCGGCGTGCCACTGCTCGCCGATCTCGATCATGGTTGGCTGAACCAGCTTCAGGAAGACATCCTCAAGCGGGTAGATCGCAAACGCCTCGCCGAGGATCTGCTCGGCGCGCGTCGCATCAAAGTCCACCAGGGCGGCGAACAGCCGGCTGTTGAGCCGATCCCATGTGTGGGGCTCGGTGTCGACCGCTGTGTTCAGCCAGCCCAGGTTCGACTCGGTGCCGTCCGTCATGAGCGCGATCGCCTGACTGATCGTCAGCCCTTCGGCCGTCCGGTCGCGCAGCCAGCGGATCGTCGCAATGTCGCGCTCAGAGTAGAGGCGGTGCCCGCCCTCGGTGCGCTGTGGGCGTGGCACCCCATAGCGACGCTCCCATGCGCGAAAGGTGTCGGCGGGGACGCCTGTCTCTTGAGCTACCGCCTTTGTGTTGTAGCGCGGCTTGTCAGAGAACTGTGATAAGAAATGCTGCTGTGCCATCCCCCCACCTTCCCAGCTCGTAGCTGTACGCGATGCTTTGTCTTAGACTGTGCTGTAACAGTATAGATATGATGTGTGTCTTAGGTGGCGATTTAACCGGCTATAATGTGTGAAAGCATGCTACAATTGCCTCGATATTGTAGCATAATGCACAAACCGTGTCAATGTAATGCACAATAAAACCTTGCGCGTCACGATGCGCTAAACACCGCGTGAGCGGCCCCCGTCAACCCTATGCGAGCGCTTATTACTGGTATCAACGGCTTTGTTGGCAGCCACCTCGCCGAGCACCTGCTCCAGCAGGGCGACTGTGAAGTCTGGGGCCTATCACGATCATCGACCATTGATCTCCCCAGCCTGCAGAACCAGGTCAGGCTGGTACAGGCTGATCTCTCCAACCCCGAGACGACCGCGCGGGCGATCCTCGCGGTGCGGCCCAACCTGATCTTTCACCTTGCTGGGCAGCCCTTTGTGCCGGAGTCATTCCGCGACCCGGCGGCCACGCTGGCAGCCAACACCCTGGGCGCCCTACATATTTTCCTGACCCTGATCGCACACCGGCTGCCGGCGCGGGTGCTTGTGGTCGGCACAATGGAAGAATACGGCCAGATCCAGCCCGAGGATCTGCCGATCAACGAGCATGCGCCGCTCCGCCCGACCAGCCCCTACGGGGTGAGCAAGGTGGCGCAGAGCATGCTTGGCCTCCAGTATCATCTCAGCCACGGCCTCGATGTGGTGCGCGTGCGCCCCTTCATCCATATTGGCCCGCGCCAGAGCGAGCGCTTTGTCACTGCGGCGTTCGCCCGCCAGATCGCGCGCATTGAACACGGCCTCCAGCCCCCGGTGATGCAGGTCGGCAATCTGAGCGCCTGCCGCGACTTCACGGACGTCCGCGATGTTGTGCGAGCCTACGCCCTGCTGATGCAGCACGGCGTGGCGGGCGAGGTCTATAACCTGGGCACCGGTGAGGCCGTGATGATCCGCGACATGCTCAACATGCTGCTCGCCGAGAGCGCCACGTCAGTTGAAGTCCAGCTCAGCGCCGATCTGATGCGCCCGATCGATATCCCGCTCGTCACCTGCGACGCGAGCAAGCTGCGCGCCTGTACCGGCTGGGCGCCGTCAATCCCGATCCGCCAGTCCATGCACGACATCTTCGCGTACTGGCGGGCTACGATATAGGTCCCTACGACCGTCAACGATAAAACTGTCATCGTTTTATCAGCGATTGTTTACCCACAGATTAACGCTGACCAGTAAGATGAAGCGATGTGTGCGAGCACTCCAACCATCCTGCTCCGCACCACACATGAGGGAGCCTTATGAAAGCCGTGATCCTCGTAGGCGGCCTCGGTACGCGTCTGCGCCCGCTCACCTGCAACACCCCCAAGCCGATGATCCCCCTGGTGAACCAGCCATTTATCGAGTCGATGCTGATCCGACTGCGCGACCAGGGCATCGGCGAGGTGGTGCTCGCCGTCCAGTATCTCGCCGACCGCTTCCACGCTGCCCTTGGCGACGGCTCGCGCCTGGATATGAAGCTGCATATCATTGAGGAGCCCGAGCCCCGCGGAACCGCCGGCGCGGTGAAGAATGTCGAGCACCTGCTTGACGACACCACCTTTGTGTTCAACGGCGATGTGATGACCGACCTTGATCTCCAGGCGATGCTAGCCTACCACCGCGAGAAACACAGCAAGGTGACGATCTCGCTCACCCCGGTGGACGACCCAACCCAATTTGGCCTCGTGGAGATGCGGAACGACAGTCGCGTACATCGCTTCCTAGAGAAGCCGCGCGCCGAGGACATCACCACCAACCTGATCAACGCCGGCACCTACATTATCGAGCCGGAGGTCCTGCGCTATGTGCCGCCGAGCCAGTTCTATATGTTTGAGCGCGGCCTCTTCCCGGTGATGCTCCAGACAGGCGACCCTATGTTCGGCTTCCCCTCACGGGCCTACTGGACAGACATTGGCAAGCCGCAGACCTACCTGGACGTCCACCACGATATCTTGATCGGCAAGGTGCGCTACAACTTCCGCGGCCAGCAGATCGCCGACCGGGTCTGGCTTGAGGGTGACGCCAACATTCACCCGACGGCCCAGGTGGTCGGCCCGGTGGTGATCGGCCACGGTGTGACGATCGGGCGTGGCGCGCGGGTGATTGGGCCGACAGTCCTGGGCGACGGCTGCCATATCGGCCCGGAGGTCTCCCTTGAGGGGGTGGTGCTCTGGGAGGGAAATGAGGTGGGCGAGGGGGCGATGCTGCGCAACTGCGTGCTCGGTCGCAATAACCAGATCGGGGCGAAGACGCTGATCACCGATGGGACAATCATTAGCGATGACTGCACCTTGGGGCCGGAGAACCGCCTGGAGCGCGGCATCCGCATCTGGCCCGGCACGAGCCTGGGCGAGCGGGCGATCTCGTTCTAGGTGCGGGTATACGTCGGTCGGCCCTACGGTTTTTTATCGGGGGTAGTCTGGTTGATCTTCTCAAGGACGCGCCGGTCAGCATCGGAGACGCTCTTGGGAGGGGCGGCGTCTCGGGCGGGGGTTGGGTGCGTCACCTTTGTGCCAGTCGTGGCGGCGGTCGTTGTGGCGACCGCCGGACGGCGGAAGGCGCGGGCGAGACGCACCGTCCCCCGCAGCATCACAAATACGATGGTGCTCAGCACCATCGCCAGGATGAACCAGGGCAGCCACCTGTCGAGCAGGCTTGCCACGGGTGAGTCCGTGATCATGCTCGCGGCCTCGCCATGCGGCCAGTTCTCATTCGCGTAGCGCAGCATATAGCTTACGATCAGCGCGCCGTTCAGTGCACCTATGAAAGCCCCCAGGAAGCGGTCGGCCAGGCCCGGCCCCTTCGCCTTCGGGTCATGCGGGATCAGCAGGCTGCCGCCGTAGCCCACCAGCAGCGCCACCAGCAGGAAGATCGCCGCCGTGAGCAAGAAGGTGGCCCATGTCAGCTGTGCCATCTGCGTGCGCAGCCACTCCGACCAGCGGGCCTGCCAGAGATCGATCAGCACCGCGCCGAGCAGTGTGCCGGCAACCGCGATCAGGCCGCGGCGCACGCCGCGAAAGAGCCCAAAGAACCCAAGCACGCCCACTGTCGCCGCTATCACTACTGTCAGCGCCATTGCCGTATCCTTTTCGTTGCCAGGTCGTACCACTGATTGTAGCACACATACCCCGCTCAGAGACACCGCACCAAAGCATGCTATAATAAACTCCGTCAAACAGACGTGTTCTCGCAACTATGATCGGCCCGCTGGGCTGCGTTACGTACGCCACGCGGGAGCGTAGTTGCCCCGCCGCAAATGTCTGCGAGCACTTTGCGTATCCAGTTAAGGAGGCACGACCCATGGTTCGCGTCGCAATCAACGGCTTCGGCCGGATCGGTCGGCAGAGCTTCAAAGCCATGCTCGAGTACCACCCTGATGAATTCGAGATCGTCGCCGTCAATGATCTCACCGACAACGAGACTCTGGCCCACCTGCTTCGCTACGACTCGACCTACGGCCCCTTCGACGGCGATGTGAGCGTCACCAGCGACAAGATCATTGTCGACTATGATGACGTACACTATGAGATCGCCACACTTGCTGAGCGCGACCCCACCGCGCTGCCCTGGGGCAAGCTGGGCATCGATATCGTGATCGAGTCGACCGGTCGTTTCACCGATGCCGAGAAGGCCAAGGCTCACCTGACGGCGGGTGCCAAGAAGGTGATCATCTCCGCGCCAGCCAAGGGCGAGGATCTGACGATCTGCCTCGGCGTAAATGAGACGAAGTACGATCACGAGAAGCACCACATCCTCTCGAACGCCTCCTGCACCACCAACTGTCTGGCCCCCGTGGCCAAGGTGCTCAACGACAAGTTCGGCATCCAGCGCGGCCTGATGACGACGATCCACGCCTACACGATGGATCAGAACCTCCAGGATAACGTCCACAGCGATCTGCGCCGGGCCCGCGCCGCTGCGATCAACATGGTGCCAACCACCACCGGCGCCGCCAAGGCGGTTGCCCTGGTGATCCCCGAGCTGAAGGGCAAGTTCCACGGCTACGCCGTGCGCGTGCCCACCCCCACCGTCTCGATGGTCGACTTCTCGGTGCTCCTCGGCCGCGCCACCAGCGTTGAGGAGATCAACCAGGCCTTCATCGAGGCCAGCGAGAGCGAGGAGCTTGAGGGCATCCTCGGCGTCAGCAACGCCGAGCTGGTCAGCAGCGACTTCATCGGCAGCACCTACAGCAGCATCGTCGACCTGCCCCTCACGATCGCCATGGGCGACGACTTCTTCAAGGTCGTCTCCTGGTACGACAACGAGTGGGGCTACTCGGTGCGCGTCTCCGACCTCACCGCCTACATCGCCGATCACTTCGAGTAGATCCCCTGCGGGCACGAAGACGGGCGGCTAGCGACGGTGTCGCTAGCCGCCCGTCTTTGTGCGGCCATACGCTTTATCGTGTGGGGCGAGGGGCAAAAAAGACCCCGGCGCGCGGGGCGCGGAGATCCGAGGCCGGCACAGCCGACTCCATCAGGGCGACCTCGCTGGCGCAGCAGGGGCATGTGGCGAGATGGTGCGTGATCTGCGTGCGCTGGTATGGGTCGAGGAACCCCTGACAATAATCCACCAGCAGATCGGTTGTCGGGCAGAACAGCCGGTAGAGCTGGCTGCGCAGGCGCGTCTGAATCTGGCGCACCTGCCGAACCCGTGCGGCGCAATGTGGGCACGCCTTGAGGTGTGCGCGGGTTGGCTCATCGATCTCGCCATCGGCGGCGGCAACCACGGCAATACCGCTTAGCCCCGGCGCCGCCACGCAGTCCTCGTCCCAGATCTCATCGATTGTCATACCATTCGCTCCTGATGCTACCACCTGCAGATCTCCCTGCCGTATAGTAAGAAACGCAGCCCTATACGAATTTTACACACCTGCTACAGATGATCGTTAGGATGGTCGAGGGGGACTCACAAAGGCTGCCAGCTTTGCTGGCAACCTTTGTGAGTCCCCCTCGTTAGCGTTCGGAGACGCGCGACTAGGGCGTGATCATCGCCCGGAGCTGCTGGTTGCGGCTGAGCCGACCCAGCACATTCCGCTTCACATTATAGACATCGTTCACACTGCTGAAGAGCTCGCCGCGCTTAGCGTAGATCGCCCGCGGCGTCAGGCTGAGCACAAACGAGCAGTAGACCACCACGCGCTCCACCTCGCTGTTGAGCTGGCCGTCGATGAAGTGCCAGAACTCCTCGCGGTCTACTCGGCTCATCGCCTCTTCATCGGGCGCGTAGTGCGGGGCGTGGCTGGGTGTGATCGTCTCCTCGGGCAGCATCTCTGACCACGACTGGGCGCGGACGCTGTCGATCACCACGCTGGTCGCGCAGAGCTGGAGGTACTGGAGCAGCGAGGCCAGGCTCGGGAAGGCGGCGAAGCGCTCGGGGCTGAGGGCGCGCCAGAACTTGGTGAAGGCGCCGACGACAAAATACTCGCTGCTCTCGCCGCTGCTGGTGAAGGCCCCGCTCCGCCTGATCCAGCCCTCGACGAGGCCGCTATAGTGGAGGTAGAGCTGCTCCCAGGCCGCCTCGTCGCGCGTGACGAGGGCGCGGCGGAAGAGCTCGTAGCTGTAGCGTGTGTCATGCTGCTGCCCCCGGTAGAAGCGCTCGCTCTCGGTGGCGCAGCGCCGCACCAGAGCGGTCAGATCCATCTCGGCCAGGGGGGCACCACCACTCATCGCCGCTACTATCTCGCGTCCAACGCGAGGCCGCGCCGCAGCGCTATCCGCTGTTATCGGAGCGGGTCTGGTGGGCGTGTCGATATGCTGAGTGATCATGGCCTCCTCAATTCTTTTGGCGGCTCGCCAGGATATGCCAATAGCGCACTGCGGCGCGATATGAGCATCTGGTATGGAGTCTAAGCGTTGGGGATCCGGCACGCTCTAGCCGCGCCAAACCTTGTCTCTCTTGGTTGATTGTAGGCAATGCGGTTAGGCCTGGGAAGATCAGGAGATGAGCAACGGATGACAGATGTTACGATTGTTGGTCGTATATCCCCGGGGCATACAGCTCCGTGGACTAGCCGCGCGCTGAGGGGGGAGCAGCGGGCCGATCAATGCGTCGAGGGTGCTGATGCGCGCGGCGGCAAGGCTACCGACCGGCAAGGAGCCATCGATCTGATACCAACTGAACGGATCGCCGCCATGTTTTCGGCCAAGTCGTCGATAAATACGCACGCCCGCCCAACCTGTGCTTCTCGCCCAGCGAGATCCGCCGGGCTGACGTAGAACAGGGTCGGATCGCCGCCACATATGACAGCCTGTACCCCTATAGCCTGGATCATAGCGAACATGTACCGTGGCGACAATGGGACGAGAGTACTGTATTCAGCTACCGCGACCGCCGACAGGCGCGATGCGGCGAGCTGCGCGGGCAGATCGTTATGGCTGGACTGAGTCTCCATTGACGCCCGGACGAGATCGGGTAAGATAGGCGCATGGATTACAACTTCTTTGTCTACCAGCGCCGGGCGCTGCGCCCCCTGCTACGGTGGGGCATAGGCAGTAGCATCATTGGCGCCACAATCACCCTGCTGCCGAACGACTACTGGCGTCAGTTCGGCACGCAGGCGGTAACATGGGGCGTGATCGACGCCGTGCTGGCAGTCGCTGGGCAGCGCACGGCGCTGGTGAAGGCTGAGCACAGCTTCGCAGGCGACACGAGCGAGTCGCAGGAGCATCTCGAAGCTGAGAAGTTCCGACGCCTCCTGCTGATCAACAGCGGCCTGGATGTGATCTATATTCTGATCGGGCTGGTCACCGCTAGCCGCTATGCCGCCATGCCCAAGCGACGCGGCCTTGGGCATGGCATTGCCATCCAGGGGCTCTTCCTGCTGATCTTCGACAGCCTGCTCGCCCGCAATATCGGCGCGCGCTGGCACTAATGAGGGAACAGGGAACAGGGAACAGGGAATAGCCTATTCCCGCAATACCGCAAACGTCACCCTGTGCGCATTCCGGTCATGCTGAGCGAAGCGAAGCATCTTCCAGGCTCGTGGATGGGAAGACCCTTCGCTACGCTCAGGGTGACATGGGGCGGGATATCTAAGGTGACAGGGCGACGTTTGCGGTATTGCCTATTCCCTATTCCCTACTCCCTGTTCTCTGTTGCCTATCTATATGATCACACGCGACCTTTTCCCACTGCTCCAGTGCCCCACTTGCCGCTCGCGCGACCTGTACGTGGCCGATGATGGTCTGCACTGCGCATCCTGCGCGAACAGCTACGCCTTTGAGGACGGCTACATCGACCTGATGCCCCGCGGCACCGCGTACGGCTATGTCTCGAAGTATGTCACCGACGAGGCCGAGCTCGCCGAGGAGCTCGACTACCGCGACCTGGCCCCGCCGCTGCTGGCCGCCGGCGTGCGCGACCGCGCCCTGCGCCGCATGCTGCGCTGGCAGCCCACCGACGTGGCCCTGGATAACGGCTGCGGCACCGCCAAGCACGCTGTCTGGAACGCCCGCCACGTCGGGCTGATGGTCGGCTCCGACCCGGCGACGCTCTTCGCCGATGAGGCGGTGGCCACGGTGGCACTGGCCAAGGCGGACTCGCGCTCGCTGCCGTTCGCCGAGGGCAGCTTCGACAAGGCCTTCGCTATCGACATCCTTGAGCACTTCCCGATCGACGTGATCGATGACTACCTGGCCGAGACGGCCCGCGTGCTGCGCCCGGGCGGGCGCATGCTAGCCTTCTCTAACACCCGCGAGATGTCGCCCATCCAGCCGATCATCAACCTGAGCCGACGCCTCGGGCGGCTCTTTGTGCGCGCCGGGGTCTACGACTTTTCCCGCGAGGCCCGCCGCAAGTCCGACCACCTGAAGTCCCTGGAGACCTGGGAGGATGTGCTGGCGGCCTTTGAGCGGGCCGGCCTGCAACCGGTGAAGGTCATCTTCTGGAATAGCCTGTTCACCACGTTTGTGGAGCACGTGCTGATGAAGCTGGGCGAGGCGGTGATTGGAAGGATGAAGGATGAAGGCGGAAGGATGAAGTCCGCCAACCCTAAGCCTAATCACAATAATCCTGCGGCGGCTCATCCTTCATCCTTCATCCTTCATCCTTCATCTGACGGCATCGCCCGCGAGATCCGCGCCCGGCGGCGCATGCGCTCGCAGCTCCGGCCCGGCAGCCCGGTCTACTACGCGCTGATGGCGGTGACCCTGCTGATGGAGCTTGACCTCTGGCTCTTCGGCTGGATGCGCTGCGGCAGCTACTTTATCCTAGTTGAGAAGCCACACTAGTGGGGCGGGGTCAGGCAGGGCGCGGCCCTGCCTGACCCCCGCCGCTTACCATGAAATACCGAGTCCTTGGAGCGCCCGACCTCGACCGCTGGCTCGATCTGGAGGGCTACGCCTTTGCGTCGAACCCCGACCGCAGCGGGCTGAGCGCTGAGAAGCTGGCCCGCCTGCGCGGCCTATGGGTGGATGGTGCCCAGGTCGCCCAGCTTGAGCTGATCCCGCTGCGCCTGGAGACGGGCCGCGGCGCGATTGCGGCCGCCGGGATCGGCTCGGTGGCCAGCGCGCCCGAGGGGCGACGGCGCGGCCACGTGGCGGCCCTGCTGCGCCACAGCTGCGACGAGCTGCGCGAGTCGGGGGTCGCGCTGGCGGTGCTCTACCCCTTTAAGCGGGGGTTCTACGGGCGCTACGGCTGGGCGACCTTTATGGAGCGGCGGGTCTACCAGGGGCCGCCCGCGAGCTTCGCCAGCTTCCGCTACGCGCCCGGCAGATTCCACGCGGCCGGCCCCGACCAGATCGCGGACTTTGATCTGATCTACCGCAGCGCCCTGCGCGGCCGCTTTGGGCCGACCCTGCGCGATGACGCCTGGTGGCGCGGGGTGCTGCGGGGCTGGGACGGCAAGGCGCATAGCGCCTACATCTGGCGCGATGAGGGCGGCAGCCCGCGATCATTCCTGATCTACCGGGTGGTGCCCGACGCCGCAGGCCGCCGCCTGGAGTGCCAGGATATTGTAGCCCTCGACCCGACCGCCCGCGCCCAGCTCTTCGCCTTCTTCGCCGGCCACGAAGACCAGGTGGCGCAGGTGCGCTTTAAGGCCCCCGCCGACGCGCCGGTGAACCTGCTGATGCCCGAGCCGCTGGACTGCACGGTCGAGCCGCACTTTATGCTGCGCCTGGTGGATGTGGCCGCCGCCCTGGCCGGCTACGCCTTTCCCGCCGACCTGTCCGGCCGCCTGCGCATCGGCGTGTGCGACGACTGGATCCCTGAGCATAACGCCGTGTTCGATCTGGAGCTCGCCGGGGGCCGGGCCGCCGTGCGCCGGCAGCCCGCCGACAGCCCGGTCGATATCAGCTGCGACGTGCGCGTGCTGACCCAGATCTACAGCCGCTACCTGCGCCCGCGCACCGCCGCCGCCTTCGGCATGCTGTCAGCCGCCGGTCGCGAGGGGCTGGCCCTCGCCGAGCGGGCCTTCGGCGGCCCCGCGCCGTTCAACGCAGATTTCTTCTAGCAGCTTGCCCGCTGCGCGGGCAAGCTGCTAGAAAGAAGATATCAGGGAGGGCAAGCCCTCCCTGGCCCTCCCTATGTCAATTCGACCGCTCTACATTTCACCTGTCGGTCGCGGCGGGGTTGACTTTGGCATCCAGAACATCGCCCGCTCGGTGCGGGCGGCGGGCCTGCGCCCGGAGCTGCTGCGCCTGCCCGAGGTCTACAACTTCACGCCCTTCCTGATCCCGCGCGGCCTGCCCGCTGGCTGGTGGCGCGGCTTCGACGTGCTGCAGGGCCGCTCGCGGGTGGCCTTCGCCCTCCGCGATCTGGGCCTGCCGGTGGTGACAACCGTCCACCACCTGACGACCGACCCCGACCTGCAGCCCTACAGCTCCCTGGCCCAGCGCATCTTCTACCGGCTGGTCGAGTCGCGCTACGACGGGCTGTCGGTGGCGCGGGCCGACGCAGTGGTCTGTGTGAGCCGCTTCACGCAGCGCCAGGTTGAGCAGACGTACGGCCGGCGCGACAGCACGATCATCTTCGACGGGATCGACACCGACGTCTTTGTGCCGACGCCAGGGATGGCCCGCAGCGATAGCGGGCTGCCGCCCTCGGAGGCGCGCATCCGGCTGCTGTTCGTGGGCAACCGCACCCGGCGCAAGGGCTTCGATCTGCTGCCGCAGATTATGGACCGGCTGCCCGCCGACTACACGCTGTTCTACACCGGGGGCTTCCAGGGCCAGGACGAGGGGCCGCCGCACCCGCGCATGGTGGCGATCGGCTCGCCCGACCGGGCCGGGCTGGTGGCGGCCTACCAGAGCTGCGACATCCTCCTGTTCCCATCGCGCCTGGAGGGCTTCGGCATCGCCCCGGCCGAGGCCCTGGCCTGCGGACGCCCGGTGGTGACGACGAATGCCAGCGCGCTGCCGGAGGTGGTGGACGAGGGGCAGAGCGGCTTCCTGGTGGCCCGCAACGACGTGGCCGGCTACGCGGAGCGCGTACGTGAGCTGGGCGAGGATGCGGCGCTGCGCCGGCGCTGCGGCGAGTTCGGCCGCGCGAAGGTTGTGGCGAGCTTCGGCTACGACCAGCTGGGGAGCGGATTCGCCGCGCTCTACGCGCGGCTGCTGGGGAAATAACTGTGGCTGCGATTGCCAGCTTTGCTGGCAATCGCAGCCACAGTTTTGAGGACTTTCAGAGCTACAGCTCGATCTCGAGCCCCTCGTAGGCGGCCTGCGTCGCCGGGAAGATCCTCTGGGCCTCGCGCTCAACCTGGGCGATCTTGGCGTCGTCGTAGCGCGGCTCGTGGTGGAAGAGCACCAGCCGACGGGCGCCGGCCATCTTCGCCACAGCGCAGGCCATCTCCGGGGTGCTGTGGCCCCAGCCCTGCTTGCCCGCGTAGTCGTCGGCGGTGTACTGGGCGTCGTGGATGATCAGGTCGGTGTCGCGGGCGAATTGGACGAGGCGCTGGTCGGTGTCAACGTAGCCCTCGGTGTCGCTGGCGAACACTAGCGAGCGGTCGTGCCACTCGATCCGGTAGATGTAGACGCCGTTGCGCGGGTGGGCGTAGCTCTTGTGGATGCGCACCCGCAGCGTATCGGGGCCAGTGACGATCTGCTCGTGGTAGATGTTGTGGACGCGCGGCTCGCTGTGTGGCCCGTCGATCAGCACCGTCTCCGTCTCGCGTAGGCTGCGCACCACCTTGAGCGAGGGCAGGTCCTGCAGGCTCACGGGGAAGCTGGGCGGAAGCACCGCGTGGTTGAGCGCCTCCTCCAGATCCTCCTCGAAGGTGCGCGGCCCGAGGATATACAGCACACTGGTGCCGATATAGGCCGGGGGGAAGTAGGGGAAGCCCTGGGTGTGGTCGTGGTGCATGTGGGTGAGCAGCAGCGTCGCACGGATCGGTGCGCCGCCCTGCTCCCGCGCCCGCCGCAGCATGTCGTGCCCAAGGTTAATGATCCCGGTCCCCGCATCGATGATCAGCGTGTGCGGGCCTGCCTGAATCTCGACGCAGGTGGTGTTACCTCCGTAGCGCACCGTGCCGGGGCCAGGCACCGGAAAGCTGCCGCGCGTGCCCCAGAAGCGTACGAGAAATGCGTCATTGTTCATCCGGGGCCTCTTCCAGGAATAATGTTGAATGTTGAATGTTGAATGTTGAACATTCAACATTCAACATTCAACATTCAACATTACCACCCTACTCCACGTATCCGCGCAGCAGCTGGACGAGCAGACGCACGCCAATTCCAGTAGCGCCCTTGGTATAGTAGGGGCGAGTCGCCCGCTCGACCCATGCGGTCCCGGCGATGTCGAGGTGAACCCAGGGGTAGTCGCCCACAAAGGCGGCCAGGAACCCGCCGGCGGTGATCGCGCCGCCGTAGCGCCCGCCAGTGTTCTTCAGGTCGGCGATATCGCTCTTGATCATATCGCGGTACTCGTCCCACAGGGGCAGCTGCCAGACACGCTCGGCCGCCGCCTCGCCGGCCCGGCTCAGCCGGTCGGACAGCTCCTGGCTGGTGCCCATCATGCCGATGGCGTGGGGGCCAAGGGCCACCATGATCGCCCCGGTGAGGGTGGCCAGATCGATGATCGCCGTCGGACGGTAGCGCTGGGCGTAGAAGAGCCCGTCGGCCAGGACGATCCGGCCCTCGGCATCGGTGTTCAGCACCTCGATCGTCTTGCCGCTCAGGGTGCCAACGATGTCGCCGGGCTTATAGGCGGTGGAGCTGGGCATATTCTCGGCCGAGCAGACGATGCCGACGACGTGCAGGGGCAGCTTCAGCTCGCCCACCGCCTGCATCGCGCCGAAGACGGCCGCCGCGCCGCCCATGTCCATCTTCATGTTGTCCATGCTGTCGGCGGGCTTGATGCTAATGCCGCCGGTGTCGAAGGTGATGCCCTTGCCGACCAGGCAGATCGTGGGCGCGCCCTCGACCGCGCTGCCGTGCTCGATCACCATAAAGCGCGGCTCCTGGGCCGAGCCCTGGCCCACGGCGAGGATGCCGTGGAAGCCCTGCGCGGTGAGCTGCGCCTTGTCGAGCACCGTCACCGCAAAGCCGTAGCGCTCGCCGAGGGCGATGGCCGCCTCGCCGAGGGCCGTGGGCGTGATGTGGTTGCCGGGGCCGTTGGCTAGGTCGCGGGCCAGGGCCACACCTCCGGCGATGGCGCGGCCGACATCTGCGCCGGCCTGGGCCTGATCGGCGGCGGCGCCCACATACAGGGTCGCCGACGTCACGTCGGCGCTCTCGCGCGGGTCGGTCTTGTAGCGCAGGTAGCTGTAGAGTCCCAGCTCGGCGCCCTCGGCGAAGGCCTGGCCGGCGACGGCGGGG
>JBAXES010000001.1:0-42076 GCA_037140315.1 Chloroflexales bacterium | reverse complement strand
GAGGGGCGCGCGGAGCACCCGCCGCCCAAAGGTGGCCTCGGTCACGCGGAGCAACCCGGTCATGGCACGCTATACCTCCGCCCGTCGGGTAGTCACATAGCGCCCGCGAAACTGCACCGCCGGCGCATCTTCCAGGCCGAATCATCGCGCCGAGCGCAGTGAGGGCGGTGCCGCTCGGATGTCAGCTCACACAGCGTCGCTGGGATCGCCTCGGGATCGCTTGCCAGCGCCCGTGTCTGGGCCTTCGCCTACCGGGGCCGGAAGACAAGCCCCTTGCCGATGATGTAGGCCTGGAGATCTGTCGGGCCGTGATGCATCAGGGCCAGTGAGAGCAACATTCACCAGGCCTAGTCGTCCTTGTCACAATCACTATCCCCACTGATAGGGATGCCTTGCGAGGAAGCACGTCGGATGGGTCAGGCCGATCACCCTGATGACGGTGAGTATCGCCAATGTTATGTTGCCGGAGTTGCGAAGCCAGAGCCTATGTATGCTACCAAGGTACATCGGCGCGACCCGAAGGTCGTGCCGCCGGCACCGTTCGGGGCAGCGGCATCGCGTTCGCCGGCGGCGTCACGCATGAACAAGCGGCGGGAGTGCGCCGGGGAGCGGAGGGGCCGATAGCGGGACGGTGCCGGGTGCTGTGGAGAAAGTGTAGCACGCCCGCGCATACGGGCGCAAGGCGTGTTTTTACACCGCTATGCAGATAGGAACGACACGAGCCGCTTGGTACAGACCTAGTCGGTCGCCGCTCAGACCATCGCGCAGTCCATTCTTTGTGTGGTAGCTGATAGCCGAAAGGCATGAGAGAGCGGTCGAACACCAGCACGACCGCTCCTTATAGTCTACCTGATACGTTTTTCACCTTGCTCGCTCCTCTGGTGTGAGGTCGCTTACGCGGCCAGCCCACACGAGAGGAGGTGATGGCAAGTGCGGCAGAGTCTGAGACGCATCCTGGGAGTGGCCCTCCTTGGCTTGACGCTTGCTCTGGGGATTCAGCAGGCGCAGCAGCAGGCACAACGGCCGACTCCGGTGCAGGTCGCCGACCCCGGTGGCGGAATCGGCGGGACGTAAGGAATCACTGGTGGCGAATCGGGTCAGTGGGCGTGGTACCACCCGCTGGCGCGAGCGACCAGACTCCTGCCCCGAGAACACACAGACTCGCCCATATGATCGGTGATGCAATCTGATAGTCCTCTCCCTGTAGCCCTATGGCGATGCAGGCGCGTTGGGCTTGCGCCAGCGCTGTCGGTGCGTCCATGCCTGCCGCCAGTGCCGCGTACAGCGGCCCCAGTAACGGCAGCACCATGAGGTCGTAGAGCTGCCAGAGGCTCGCGATCACGTCGCGCGCCCCCGCCACGAGCAGCGCCCGGTTTAGGCTGAGTAGCTCCTCGCCCGGCAGGGTCTCTCCCATCGCCCCCTCGCAGGCGGCGAGTACCACCAGCGCGCCGCCCAGCCGCAGATCGGCCACCTCATCGACGAGTAGGTCCTCGTCGGCCAGCTTCAGGTGCGCTAGCAACCCGCGCCCCGCTACCAACTGCCCATGGGTCGCCAGATGCACCAGCCCGTAGCGCTGGAGATCGCCCGCCTCCGCTACTGCCCGCAGGCCCCCGCGCGTCACCTCCTGCTCCTCCATGCGGGTCACGGCCCCCGGCCAGTGGCGCTGCACGAGGTCAAGTGAGGGGATGGCGCTCGGTAGCGCCGCCGCCCGCTCTTCGAACTGACTGACCCCGATCAGCAGCGCGTCGCTCCCCGCCGGCGCGCGCCGCGCCAGCTCCGGCCAGATCTGCAGGCTGGGCAGCAGCTGGATGACCGCCCGCTCGACCAGCCAGTGATCATCCACTCGCAGCGCAGCCCAGGGCAGGCTGTGCAGCGGGCCACCGGGGACGATCAGCAGGCGATGCTCCGGGTGAAGCCGCGCGCGCACCTCTGACGGGATCAGCCGCTCACCGAGCGCGGTGAGATCGGCCCACGGCGTCGCATGTCGGCCCGACTGGAAGGGGATGTCTTGAAAGATGTAGGCCCGGTATTTTCGCAGGCTGGCCCGGTCAAGCACGCGGCGTAGGTCGCGGTCGAGCGGGATGTGCGTGAGCTCAAGCCGCGCTGCATCGAGGTAGAGCGCGAGCAGGTCGTCGCCATAACTGACGTAGATCAGTGCGGTCCAGTCATCCCCATAGTGCGCTCCCAGCGCCGACCTCAGGGCTTCCAGGTCAAGCGCCTGGTCTTGCACCTTAGTAATTGTTGGGCCATAGTGCCGCCCGTGCAGTAGGATCTCGATATAGCGCGTGACCGCTGCATCAAGCGCAGGGCCATGGGCTTCTGCGGCCACCAAGCTGCGTAGATGTGCCCTGCGGGCCTCATAGTCGGCCCGCAGCGCCGGGGGCAGGATAATTGGCTCGCGGCGAAGCTCCTGCTGGAGGGCCAGGGCGCGCTGTTGCTCGGAGAGATCAAGCACGGTCGGCGCTTCGCCGCACGCCGCAGCCAGCCGAATGGCGTCGGCGAAGAGCTGCTGGGCTTCACGGAACAGCGCGCTCGATGCGTGTGAATTGGCCAGGGCGTGGCGAAGATTTGCGACACCGGTGCTGGCGCGCTGGAAGTCGGCCAGGGCTTCCGCTAGGGTGCCCGTGCGTTCTGCGCAGCGGCCCTGACCGTAGATCGCGCGCCAGTGGTAGAGCGGGCTGCCCACGAGATCGTGCGCTGCCTGCTGGAAGCAGCCCAACGCCGCAGGCAGATCAGCGCCGTCCAGGTGCAGCCAGCCCTGCGCCAGCCGCGCCCGCGCGGCGGCGGGGCGGTTGGGCAGCGCGACGAACAACGCCTCCGCTTCCTGAAGGTAGCCCAGGGCGCGCGTGGGCGCGCCTCGCGCGTGGAGCACCTCGCCAAGACACTGGAGGATCTCCGGCAGGTCGCGGTGGGCCGCAAGCTGGAGCGCCTCAGCAACCAGGGCGATGAGCAGATTCTCAGCGGTATCGAGCTGGCCGAGCCGGATGTGGGCCTCGGCCTGGTTGCGCCGGCTGATCAGGGCCATACCCTGGGCTCCGAGCTGCGTATAGACGATTTCCGTCTGTCGCCAGGCACCCAGCGCCAGATCATACAACCCGCTGTGATAAGCGGCATTCCCAAGATTCAGATCGCAGTCGGCCACGTGATAGGGCTGCCCAAGTACGGTCATTGTCTCCCGCGCCGCGAGCAGGGTGGTGATCGCCCGGTCAGCCTGCCCCAGCTTGATGAAGATCAGGCCGACGACCTTGTCGCAAAAGGCCGCGCGCAGCGGTATGCCCAGCTGCGTGAAGCTGGCCCGCACCTGCGTATAGCGGGTCAGGGCACCCGGAAAGTCATCTTGGAGGAACGCCACGCTGGCCTGCTCAAACCAGGTCTTGGCCAGCTCGGCGGGCTGGCGCAGCTGCTGGAAGGCCACTTCGGCCCGCATGAGCTGGGCTGTGGCCGCAGGGAAGTCGCCCGAATGGAGTAGGGCCGTTCCGGTGAAGCGGGCCAGGGTTGCGTGATCGGCGGGGGTTCCCGACCGGGTGATCAACGGCGCGATCATCGCCACGAGGGCCAGCGCCTCGGGCAGGCGACCGAGCGTGTTGAGGTGACGTACCTGGCTGATGCGCACGCGGGCGGCCTCGATGGGCCAGCCAGCGGACTCCCAATCGGACGCAAGATGATCCCACGCACCTAGCAGCTCAGCCCCGCCGCGCTGGAGCAGCTCGGCCAGCAGGAGCGCGGTGCGCGCCGTGAGCGCGCCCCAGCGCGCGCCGCGCGCCGCGAGCGCGGCCTCCGCCTGCTGGAGCAGCTGCACCGGCGCGGGCAGGTCTTCCCAGCGCACGAGGCACCAGCCGAGCGTCAGCTGGGCCCAGGGGTAGTCGGGGTGGTCGGGGGCCGTAGCGGCCAGCGCGTGCCGGGCCACGGCAACGGCACAGCGCGGGCGGCGGTCGCTCAGGGCGAGGATTCGGGCGCAGCGTGGAGGTAGGAGGGTGTCGGCATCCATAGGGCAGCACTCATCTCAGTGACGGCCCGCACGCGCTGGCGGGGATCATCTAGTATCCTGCGTATCATAGCGCATTCCCATACAAATCTTTCGCGGTGCGGAAGGTTGCGCGACTGCGCCACTGGCCAGATTGACGTCCAATCACTCAATGTGCTACCATCCCCACGATGTTCGCGTGTACGAAAGGGTGGCAGCGTGGAGACGACACGCCGTGATCAGGCCCGCGCCCTCTGGCGACAGCTGGCGCTACGGAATCAATGGCAGCTCGTCGCCGATGAGGAGGCCTTCCTCGACCAGGTGCTATCTGAGTGCGGTGAGGTCGCCGAAGCAGGCGATCCAGCAATTCACATGCGCGCAATCATCCAGCGGATCTACAGCGCTCAGCTCTACCAGGGCATGTGCACCCGCGATGAGCGCGCAGCCTATGAGCTCTGGCTCATGTTTCTCCGCCTGGCGGTGCGCGGCGGAGCGGATGAGGCGACCGCGAGTGATCTGGCGCAGGAGTCGGTGGCTCGGGTGCTGGATAAGTTCGTTAGCGTGCGCTCACCCGCTGCTTTTCTGTCCTGGGCAATGATGGTCTTTCGCACAGCGCAGCGCGACCTCCGGCCAAAAAGACCCGAGTTGTCGCTGACGACTGAAGCAGGCGAGCTCACTCACGATCCTGCTGACCCTAGCGATCTGACGATGGAAGTCGAGGCGCGGCTGGCAGAGCAGGAGTTTCGTGATGTGCTGCGTGATGCCATCTCGAACGACCTCGAGCGGCTCACCCTGATTCGCTGCGTCATCTTTGACGATGACCCGCGTGATGTTGCCCGCGACCTCAGCCTGCCGCTGTATCGCACACGGGTGGCGAAATCGCGGGCGCTCCAGCGGCTGCGTGGCAATGATCGGTTTATGAACTTTATCGGCACCTTTGCGATGAAACCCCAGGCGCTGCGTGCGGCGGGAGAGGCTGGCGATGGATAAGAAACGTGTAACAACAACGGAGGCAGCCGCACGGCTTGCCGATGCACTGAGCGCGCACGATAGTATTCGCTGCAATGAAGCCGAGCCCCTGATTCCGGCGCTGCTGGATGCCGAGCGCGCGGGCGAGGATGTCGCAGGCAATCCCGCGTACACCGCGCTCACACAACACTTGGATCACTGTGAGGTATGTCTCAACCTCTACGCACAGCTCGCCGAAGATCTGGAGGCGGTGGTAGGTGTGTTGGAGGTGCTGCCTGCTGTCGCACCAGCCCCCCCACTATTCTTCTCGCCTCCAATCCCCAAGGGCGACCACGTGCTGCTCCAGGTGCTGCACGGGATCGTGCGACGGTTTACGCTAACGTTCGACCTCCCGCGCCTCACCCCCACGCTCGCAACGCTAGGTGGCGCGCAGCGGACGCTCTACTCAGACACGCTGCCCGAGGTCGCGGGCGCGCCGCTGCTGGCGCTCACGGCGGGGCGTGGTCCGGAGGGTGTGTGGCTCCAGGTCGCGGTGCGCGAGCTGAGCCAGAAGACAACGTGGCAGATCCGGCTGGATCTGGACGACCAGACCCTGACCGCCACCACTGACTCACGTGGCATCGCCCGGTTCACGCTGCCACTAACCGCCCCGCTCGGCGAGGTGCATCTGCATTGCGAAGAGCTACCCGCTGGCACCCAGGACGAATGAGACAATGATGCCTGCGAGAGCCAGTGCCGCAGGCTCGGCGCTGAGCAGCCAGCCGAAAGGGCTGCTGGGGAGCACGAACACCATGAGCGGCGCTCCGATCATGATCAGCGCCGCCACCATAATAATCGCGACAGCCGAGAGGGTATAGGTCGAGTCATCAACCGGCGCAATCGAGAGGCATGATCGCCACTGGGATCGCGCGATCACGTAGCTGAACCCGAGCGCCCCCAGCAGCACCCCGACGAAGATCACCAGGGGCAGCGGGGTGGGCAGCAGCGCGAGCACACCGAGCGCCCACAGCGAGATCCACCCGGAGAGCCCGAGCAGCCCGCTCAGCGCATAGCCAAGATACGCCCCGCCCCACTGGGCGTACCGCGCCGCGCGCAGCATGGGGAGCGGCAGATCATCCCGGCCACGTGCGCCGCGCTGCGCGGTGGCGATAATCGCCGGCCCGACGAGCCCAACCCCGATCCAGGCCCCAAGCGGTCGCGCCAGCGCCGCGAGATCGGCCCCGGCGCTGATTGGCCCGAGCAGCCAGCGTGACACCCCTCCCGCCAGGAGCACCAGCGCCCATGCCAGCAATGCCCCCCGAAACGTGCGGGTGGCGGCAGGCTCGCGAATCACCGCATCGATGCGATCTGCAACCCGTGTATACCACGTCGCCACCTCTACCGACCCGCTGCCCTGGTAGACGACCGGGAGGCTCCAATCAATCCCCCCCTGCGTCGCACGCGTCGCCGCGCGGCTGGCTGCCACCGCGCGATCAAGGCTGCTCCCCCGCGCAAGCTCCTCGTAGAGCACCTGTACAAACGTGCCGGCGGCCTCCTGCCCGACCTCGCCCTGCATCGCGATCACGGCCGGAACCCCCTGGCGCACAAGCGTGAGCGCAATGCTCTCAATCGTACGTCGCTCGCCCTCAGCCTGATTGGCGGCATCATTGATCGTGCCCGTTCGGGGCACGGTTCCAGAGTGACATGCCTGGATCACGACGATCTGGAGTTGCGGGGCTAGGGAGAGCAGGGGGGCTAGATCGAAGGCGCTCACCCGCTGCACAAACCCATCCCGGTGGGCGAAGATCAGATCGTGGCGCGTCCCGTATCCGGTCGGGCTCTCCTCGCCGTGGCACAGCAGGTGGAGGATGTGTGGGCTGCTGGATCGCAGTCGCTCCTGGATCGCGGTGAGGGTGCCGGGGCCAGCGTACCACGATGCGGCAGCGACCGCTGGGGAGAGCGCCCGATCAAGTGCTTCACGGGTGGTGGCGCTCACGATGGGAGTCCCGTCGAGCGGCTCAGCGAGGAACGCCTGCACCGCCAGAGGCTGCGTCAGCTGCGGCGGCGTCTGCTGGCCCGCCCCGCGTACCTGACGCACCAAGCTCACGGTCGCATCCTGCAGGAGAAAATCATCACCTCCCACGCCACTGTCGCCCTCGCCTTTGATCGGGAGCACCATCAGCTCCCACGGCACGGCCAGAAAGATGCGCGTCTCGGCAGTTGTCTCAATCACGATCCGCAGGTGGCTCCTGCGGCGCTGCGCACGGCGGATGGCCGCGACAATACCCTGGTGTGCCATGGTCGGCAGCAGATTGACAACCCGCCGCCCAAGCTGGCGCAGCTGGGCTGGGTCAGCCGGATGGACAGGAGCCCCGACAACCTCCAACTCGTGAAGCATCGCGATCTGCTGCTCATACGCCAGGCGCAGCGGCCGGATATCAGCGCCCGTCATGAGCGTATTGGGTCGCAGTGCGGGGCCGCCCAGAAGCGGGACTCCCCGCATGTCCAGGGAGACCTGATAGCGATCCGGGTGCTTCGATGGGAGAATCCGGATACGCAGGGTCTCTTCAGCAGCAGGAGGCGATGTCATACTGATCCTCGGGGCGATGCAACTGCCACACGATCTCCATCATACCAGCCATGCGCCACGCCGGTGCTCCACGATTAGCAGGTAGACCAGGTGTTCCGCCATAGCGTTGAGCAGCGCCGCCGGCCATCCGTCAAGCGTATCGGCCATTTCCCATAGCGCCGCGAGAGCGTGAGCACGATCATAAAGTAGCGAGGGAAGCTGGTTATCTGACCAGCCGCGCACGGTCTCCAGCGCACTCCAGAGCGGGTCAGGGGCAACCACCAGCGGCATCGGAGCGGCGCGCAGGGCCGCCATCGCCGCTGGCCAGCGCTCAGACACCAGCACCTGCGCCCCGGCCTCCAGCAGCGCCTGCACCGCGCCGCCGCCGGGGCAACTGGTCGCAGCAATGATCGCTTCTCGGTGCATCCCAATCGCAGACGGCCAGGCTGCTGGTTCTTCGACCGCCGCAAGCGCAGCGTAGGCCGCGATGAGCGGGTGCGGGCGCGGCACCGTCGCGCAGAGTCGCTCAAGCCACACCGCCCCCTCCGCATCCGTGCTGAGCCAGAACAGCACCGGGTGCGCCTGCCCGCTCCGGATCAGCCGATCCAGCGCCCGCCGTGCCGCGCTCCCCTGGCTTGGATGTGCAGCAACATCAACCAACCACGGGCCACCCGTGGTGATATCGACGGCACAAGCGCGAACAAGTAGCGCGGGGAGGCCAGGCAGCGGCATCAGCCCCATCTCGTCCAGGCTGACGGGATGCAGTGAGCGCAGCTGGTGAGCTGGCGCACCGAGGCGAGCCGCCAGGGCTAGGCCAATGCTCAGCGGTACCTCCCAAAGATAGCTCAGTGGGCGGAGCAGCCCAAGGCCGAGTCCAATCAGCAGCGGCGCGAAGAGCGCAGCCTCAGTCTGACGCAGCGGCTCCGACCACCAGATCAGCGCACAAATCAGGAACGACCCGATGACGCCGACCCAGCGCAGCACCGGGAGCGCACTACGCTGTGGCGAGACCAGCAGCGCGACAGTCAACGTACCGCCGAGCCAGACGCCGATCACCATCGTGGCCAGCAACATCACGAGCGGACTGCGCTGGAGGGTGGGAAATTCGCTGCTGAAGATCAGAGTCAGCCCCAGAGTCGCCAACGGTACGAGGGCGATCAGTGTGCGCGTGAAGCTGAAGATCAGGCGATCGCCAGCTGGATGATCAACGGAGAGGCTGAAAAAAGGCGGAAGTGCTGTTAACATCGCCAGCGCTAGCGTGAGACCAGTGCCAGCGATCAGCCCGATAGTGCCGATCGGTATAAATAAGCCCAGCCCGGCTATCAGCCCGGCAGTCACTCCGAGCACTTCTGCGGCCGCCAGCGCGGCCCATTGCCCCGCGCCCGGCCCGCCCGCAACAAAGGCCAGGAGACGGCTCGGGCGCAGCAGGGCATCGAGGATGAGGGTGAGGAGGTGGGGGCGAGGCATTGATCTACCCTAACTCTATGGAGCGGGTATCACCGCACCTCAATCAACTGCTCGCTCGCTAAGACCTGCTCACCACCTACCGTGATCCAGACCCGTACGCAGGTAGCCGTCGCTGCGGCGAGTGCCAGAAAGAGCGGTTGGGCCCTTACATCTCTACTTTTTAGGCCAAGGATCACCTGGACGAGTGGGGTTGATCCGACTCACCATAATGCCGATCATGACGATGATGAACGGCACGATCAATGTTCCTATCACGAGTACATCAAATCCGCCCTGCCAATAGAGAAGCGCTAGTAGCAGCGGGGAAGCCCAGTAGCACATAAGCGCCACCCCGCACCCCGAGCGATTGACCGGCCCAGAGGCGAGCGAGCGCACGATCGCGGTAAGAATCCAGCCTACACTCACGGTCAGAACAATCCCGATGACCCATGCCCATGTGGCTGGCAAGAAGCCGTTAAGTGTCAGCCATGCCAACACGAGCGGCACGGCAACCACAGCGTAGAAGCATGCGTTCCAAACGACGTAGCCGAGTACCTGGTTGCTATTGCGCCGCCCTGGCCTCGATTTTTTACCTGCCATCACAAACTCCTTGTTCTTGCAAAATCAGTCAGCGAGTTCTAGCGCTGCGCCGTAGAGGATGAGGTACGGATCGCTGTAATCAACACTGTCAACACTGTCATTATGGTCATTATGCTCCGTTGGCTTCGGCTCCGAGTTGTCGGTCAGCGTAATTGATTTGATTGGCCTATTTGGGTCAACTGAAATGCTTGTAATGTCGACCCAGAGACCAACTGCCTCTCCCCCCGTCTCTGGGGTTTCTTGGGACAACAGCACCGTGCCAGGACTTGTCGTTATTGTTCCTACAGTGTGAGATGGTGTCGGTAGAAGACCAGGAACTCTCGGATCATGGAAATCACGCATGTCACGGCTTCCTCCGACTCCGCTAGGATAATCACATGTTCTGATGCCAGACCGTCCCTGACGAATATTATCTTTAGTTGGCGCAAGATCGCTCTCTTTTGTGGTTCCATCTTGATAGGTGACCTTGATTTTCGCAATAAGTTCGTACGTTGGCGAGGCGTTTCCACCTATCCATGCGGGGTTGCAAAGATTTCTTGCGCCGACCATGAGATGGACTCGTTGCACATTTGTTACTGGAGTAGTGAAATTAAGGGATAGCTCGGGTTTACCAAATCCATCTTGTGCAGGATCAAGCGGACGAGTTTGCACAACTTTATCCCAAAAGACAAGTGGGGCTACATCTCGCCCGGTTTGATCACTAGGTAGAAGGTAAAAATCCAACGGCAATACTGGCTTGATCATGATGCAACCGGTCATCGCAAGGTCTCTAAGCTCAGGATTAGAGGTTTCTTCTTTCTGAATTTGCACTATACTACTTAGTAAGATCGAACTAACACCCGATGAATTCGACTCGAAAACCCTGATCATATCATTTGTTTCACTACCATTTCTATTGCAGACAGGTTGATATTTTAATCTGGCGTTCTGATCGCCAAGCTTCGGCCCGAACATCGCTCCAACTATCATGAGATCAACTTGTGGATGCGTATCAGTGATCGTGAAGCCATTCACACCTCTATTGAGCGGAATCGATGTGACCAGCATCTGATGCGCAACTTTATTATCACCAGAATAACCGCTCCAGATCCTTAGATAGCTAGGTTCATTTTGACTGATCTCGTTATCCAAATGCTGATTCCATAAACCGATGTTAGAGCCTAGCTTTAGATCTGTACTATCCATCCCCTCCCCAAATTCCACCTGTGCTACAGCAGTGGTACTCGAAATACCAGAAATGACATTGATTGAATCATGCGGCTCCTGAGCCATGATCATCAAGTAAAGAATTACGTCGTTCTGGTTGATGCGATCCTTTTGATTTGGGGTAAATTCAACTCTTACCCCCCCCCCCTCTCCTGATGTTTTGTAATAGCCTTTTATGCCTTCTGTACACCAAGGACGGAGGAACTCCGGCAACCAGGGCGTCCCATCAATAGGAACCCATGTGGTAGATGTATTCGGGGTCACTTGTTGAGGATTATCCGTCAAGCAAATCCCGTCAAAATTTATCCCTTGAGGAGCGGGTGGATTCGGAGTGACAGAAGTGGGCGATGCAGTTTGGCTGATCGATACAATTGTCGCATCGCGATCCTTAACCGTTGCCTTGAGTGTGGCAACTTGTGTCTCGTGTCTGGCCTGCTCCTCGGTAAGTTGCCCAGCTACAGCCGTTGTCTGAGCCTGCGCAGTGTTGCGCTCGCCCTGGATCCCTGTGATCGTCGGTTGGAGGCGCTTAACCACTGACTGATCACGATTCTTGAGGAGAAAGGGGGTAATCATCGCGGCGAAAACCATAACAGTGAGGAATATACCTCTTAATGTGATGATTTTCCTTAGGTTTATCCTCATCGTAAAAATCCAATCCACAATATAATCCACAATATAATCAAAGCGACAAAAAAAGCATACCTGCTATTGATTTTTTGTAATAGATCATTCTTCCCTTGTATTTTTTTGATCTCTTCTTCTTTGGACTCCAGAGAATGTACTAGATCTATATTTTTTTCTTCCAATTCTCTTGCTTTTTCTTGTTCGGATTGCAGTTTGAGTTTCGAACTATCACTCTCTTCTTGTATTTTTTTGATCTCTTCTTCTTTGGACTCCAGAGAATGTACTAGATCTGTGTTTTTGTTTGAAACTGACACAATCGTCCCAGCTTCATCGCGTAAAATGCGTAAGTCCTCCAAGTCCTTCTTGTAATCGTGGGCGATTACAAAAAACCGCTTTCTCCAATGATCTTCCTCATCGTAATGTGAACTAATATTTTCCCAATCATACTTAAGGATAGTCTCTTTGCTAAGAGTATCATTACCTGAAAGAAGAAGCTTTTCTAAAGCATTTCGCATCTGAAGAGGCACAAAATTAGAACCATCACAATAATGTTTCCAATCGTCATCGTTTTTAAGGACAGACAATACAATTAGACAGTCATCAACACTCTTTTTGCTCTCAAGAAAGAATACTTGTAACGCACAAAACCAAACGACGAGCTTTCGTTCGCTTGTCTTTAGTAATTCGTTGATATTGTCAAATCTATGTCGTTCTAATAGAATTCCACGACAATAATCGAATGTTTTCCGTAGATTAGAGTCATCACCTTCGGCAGGGAGAGTGAAAATATGCGCCACTTCCGTAATACTTTTACAAGCCAAGTCCCTGAGTTCTTTACCAATTACAGGGAGATCTTTTAAGAATGCATCTTCCTTGTGGTAGGTATTAATTATTTCATTAACGTAGACATCTCTCACGCTAACACTAAAATCGGGCATAAGAAAATACAGCGTACGTTTATGTTGTGAGAATTCTTTTAATAGCTCGGGAAGGAAAGATACGTAATCCTCCTTTTTGTTACCACGATTTACCTGTATTTTCAGCAATGCATGATCTACACCGAATCGCCGATCTTTTTTCCAGTCGCCTGCAAACACAAGATGCACCGGTGCCTTTACAACATGACCTACGCGATCTTTAATATTGCCAATGCACTCTATAGCATGATCTACACGATATTTGATTATGCCGTATTCAGAACTGAACACGCCATGAACATGCCATCCAGCCTCATATACAGACAGAGCAAGGCGATAAAAAGACTCCCACGCAAGTTTTTCCGGATTGGAGGAGATGATAAGAATCGACGTATTAGAATGACTGTCGTTCTTTACTGAAAATGAACACACCGACGAAGGCGGAAGCGCCGATACTTTCAGAAATTTCTTCATCAGAGGGCTGTAATCATAATCCATGTTCGTCATTCCTTGAATATACCTGGAAAGTACTCCGCAAGATTATCCAAAAATGTTCCGGCTGAGCTCTCGGTGTCTTCAATGTGAATCTTAACGCTGTTCTTAAGAAATTTCTTTTTTATTTTGCCTTTATCATTCTCCGTCATATATGTTTGCAAGAGTACATAAACATGTCGGTATTGTTTTGATAGCTCGTGAACAACCTCGAGAAGCTTTTCGTCAGAAAGGTGCTCGTGACTGTTGACAGGATCGTGAAGAAAGGAGATACCGACCGAACTCATCTCGCCTCGCCAGATGAGGAGTAAAGAACGTTTTTCGATGGGATTAGATTCACTAATCAGGTTATTCGGAAAACTGTCATCCTTTAATCTTACAATCCCTTCGCAAGTGTACACCCAGCAGAAATAATGACTTGATCTGAAGGTTTTACTTGGCGAGATATTTACCACATCTACCTTTCCTTCGATATTTCTTCCTGGGAGCAGTATAATACTGCGAATATTTCCCTTTTCTGCTATATTATCGTTATTAAATCGACCTACAAATTCGCCAATATCATCACTTACTTTTAGATTATTGATTAGTTCCATAAATAAGCCGTCATATGCTTTTTTTGCTGGATCCGCAATTCGCAAGATAAAGTCTCCCTTTTTTTGCTGTGTTTTACCCCAATATTCTCCTAGTCGTGAAGATATAGGGTTAGTAATCGAAGCGGATGAGCGAATAGGGTTAGTAATCGAAGCGGATGAGCGAATAGGGCTAGTAATCGGAGCGGATGAGAGAGTGGAAACACCAATGGCCGTGCGGCAGGTGTCAAACGAAAAAAAGCGACAATCGAAGGCACCGTCCGTATTTTTTAGTATGTTGCATTCCCCAAAGTAATCGTCAGTCTTCCATGCGAAGATCTGGGCACCTTCCTTGTCCGTATATCCATGCCCTGTATAATGAAACCAGAGGAGAGCGTCTTGTTTGTTGATCAGTTTTATTGATTCTATGATGTTATGAATGACCTCATCGCTTGTCTTAGCCTGAAATATCGTCAATCTAGGATGCTTATCGTCGAATGAACTCTCGCAGTCAAGTATCATATAGACATGATCATAGTGAGGAAGGAGCCTGTTTACAAGCATCTCCGCAACAGTTTTTGCTTCAGGTATTGGATTCTTTTCAGGCGATGTTGAGCCAAGGATGATAGCGTAGTAATAGCGTTTTTTTATCATGGTATTCACCAATTTCATGGCTAAGGCATGGTTCAAAATCGGCCAATCCAGCTTGACAGTTCGTAGTGGCGGCTTCAGCCGCACAGGCGCTAAAGCGCCCACTACGAACTGTCAAGCTGTCAAGCTGGATTGAAACATGCCTAAGGTGGGGTTATACAAACCACAAAAGACGAGACTTGTATAACCCCGAATGGCGGCAAACCCTACTTATCTCCGTCCTCATCCTCGGAGAGGAGTTTCATTATCAATCTAAGTATTTCTTCGCGTTTCTCCTCATCACTATCCGACAGGTCGGCAACTCTAACCTGTGGCTCGACTTCTTTATGGGTGATCTTCGCATTGTATTTGCGTAGAAAACTCATGATTCGTCCGATATACTCGCGGAGTATGATTTCCGCTTGGGGCAGCACGATGATCAATTGCGCCAAGTGGAAGATGAAGATGACCCCTTGATCCGCAATACCGACGAAGTCCCTCACTCCACCGCGAACCTCAGGTTCCTCATGATCCGCGCTTTCGCCCGGGCAGAGGCTGATCTCCATCTCCCGCTGCACTGTGGCAAGAATATCGGAGAGATCGCGCTGCAGCTCCTCACAATCGACCGCCCTGTCAACGACGACCTCAAGCTCGATCCGGGTGCGTACATCATTGAGTCTCGGCATTGTAGTACTCCTGTGCTAGATAGAATGAAGGGACTAGAAACTCACAGCCCCAGCGCGAGGCGTCCAGCGAGCCCCTCTTCGCTGTCGAGGTTGCTAATAGCATCGCCGAGCCATTTCTGGATGCGTGCCTGGGCCTCTGCGATGTCATAGTCCACCCGGCGCACGGTGAAGCTGCCAACTTCACCGTCGAAGATAGCATAGGACGCACGTCGGTCACCATCACGGGGCTGCCCGACGCTGCCCGGATTAAGAATGGCGCGGCTGTTCATATCTAGCACGAAGATAGTCTCAGCTTCGTCGTCCTCGGTAATCATCTGCTCACGCTGCCAGATGCGCCGTTTGCCACTATAGTTGTTGCTCTCGTAGAAGACACTTGGCACGTGTGTGTGACCAACGAAGTTGATCTGGCCGCCGAGCAGATCGATCTCATCGGCAGCGATGACCTCGTTTGTGATGTATTGGTGCGTGCCAACCGGATCGCTGCCTGATGAATGGACAAGCACTGCCGAGATGTTATCTAGCGTGATCTCAATGCGCTGCGGCAGGAGGGCGAGCAGATCAAGGTCGGCGGCGCTCAGTTCATTACGTGTACGGAGAAGGACGACGAGCGCATCTTCGTAGAAATCGCGCATATTGGCGGTCCGATTGAGCAGACCCCACTCGTGATTGCCAGGTACCCAGATCGGCCTTGTGGCAGCGATCCCGTCGACTCGGCATGGCAACGAGCTGACGTGCGTGCGCAGCAGCGTAATAGTCTCCGCTGCCTGCGGTCCATAGCCAATCGCATCACCAAGGTAGAGCAGGCCATCGACCGCCTGAGCGGAGATGTCGGCCAGCACAGCTTCGAGAGCAAGTACATTCGCGTGAATATCGCTCAGGATCGCGTAACGCATAGCTATCCTCGGATGATTATCACTGCGGGGAAGAGAAACTCACTTACCCACGACCACAAACCTGGCCCAAAGATCACGGCCAGCGCGATGAGTACCACAATAATCACACCGATGATAATCGGTCCAACTGGGAGATTGCTGCTGGTGATCGAGGATTCGGAACCACGCAGGATTGAGTCTGCCCACTCGCTGAGCGTCAGGTCGAGGTCACGCGCTTTGATCGCTCGCTCACGCGCCTCATTTGGCTCACCGCTGCGTAGGTACTGATCGGCTTCTTGCTGTAGCTTTTGCGCATCCAGGACCTTGTCGCGGCAGCGCATGGCTGGCTCCTCACGAACCAGCTGATCTCGGCGAGCCTGAGCGGTGGCGAGGCTACTACTCGCCTCGCGCACCATCTGCGCGATTGCGACGTGTTCAAAGGTGATCCCGATGAGCTGTTCAAGATGTTTGATCGCGCTATTGTACTCTTGCAGCGCCTGATCATACTGCTCAGCCGCTGGGCGCAGCAGCTTGCGCTCCTCGTTGTCGCGCGCTTGCTGCTCAACAGCTTGTGCGGAGGCCAGGACACGCTTGCCCTCGTCGGCGATTTTAGCCCATGCATCAAGCTGGTCGTACGTGAATGTTGCGCCTTCGCTCATTCTCCATGCTCCATAGTATCCGCTGTCCGCTCTGCCTACGCTCTGAACCGCTGATCGGGGTCGAGTCGTCTGAGCAGTTCTTCGCTCTGTGCACGGCGGATCATTAACGCGCGTAGAGAGGGTAGATCGGGGATAGTCTTCTCGTCACCCTTCAGCCGCTCAACTTCTTCACGCAGTGACCGTACGAGGGCTGCTTGGCGCGGGTACCGTTCGTTAGTACTGGATGGGCGAGCCACACTAGCAACGCGATCGTGCTCGATCAGTTTGAGCGTACTCTTGTACAGGCGCTCCTCAATAGCGGACAAACGATTGAACACACTCAGCAACTCATCGCTGTTACGCTGCTCGTGGCCCATACCCCTGCGGAACTCATTGACTGCGTTCTGTGCATCCTTCAGATCGGCAAGGTCGCGCCCAATCCGGGCCGAGACACTCTCAAGGCTGGTGCGATCGAGCTCGATATGGATGTAGGTTTTGTCTGAGAAAAAGCCGATGCCTCGGTTGATATCACCATCGATCTCTTGATGGTCGAGTGTGCCACCGCTGAGCGACTCATTGCGTAATGTGCCCCAGCGCTTACGTGCCTCATTCAGCGCGCTATCAGCCTGTTGGCAGAGCCGCTCCGCCTCCTGAAGCTCGCGCAAGGCTTTATTGAGTGCGCTATCAACAATATCACCCTCGATGTTACGAAGCTGCTCGACCTTGGCAATCGTCCGTGTGATCTCGATGGGAATAACCCCTAGCTGTCCACCGCGCCGCAAGTTGAGCAGCCGCTCGACATCTTCGACCTGCTTGGCGCGCAGCTCTACGAGCTTTTGACGGCTGCGCTCGACGCCGGCGCTTGCCTCAGGGTCCTGGGCGCTGGGCATGATCTCCAGCACCTCGCGGAAACTCGTCAGTGCGCTGGCCACATCGTTATCGCGCAGAGACACATCCGCCTTACCGAGCAGTCGCAGTCGCTCGCTCGTGATCAGTTGTTGATAGATGCGCAGATACTCTTCACGCAGTTTCTGCACACTCTCACGCTGGCGATCGCCGGGCCGTAGATCGCTATCAGCAAGTGCCTGGTTGAGCACTTTGATCGCCTCAAGCAGCTGCTTGCGATTTCGATTCGTATCGAAGCTATCTTTGAGCTCCTCAGCCTCCTTAATGCGTGCTTCAATACGCTGATAGAGCGTTCGTGCGCCGTTCAGCTCGTCGCGCAGCCCAATGACACGCTCGTTAATGTCGGGCAGCCTTTGGGCCAGCGCCTCGTTGAGCTTGATCTCACCATCAGCAAATCGCTTCTCGCGCAGATGCTCAACAAAGGCTCGCAGCGCCAACTCGCCCCGCCCGCGGCGTACCAGCCCCGCGAGGCTTTGCTCACCCGAGTCCATCCTCAGGATCATGGCGAGCATCTTCTCCCAGTCCTCAACCCCGGCGAGACGGTTGACCTCTTTGCGCTGCGTCTGATTGAGCAGCACTAGCGTCTCAGGATTATCCAGATCGGCCTTGCTCAGCCAATCGAGCGCGGTGGAAAAATCGCCGCGATCACAGGCGGCGAGGCCCTCTTGTCGGGCGAGGAGTCGCTCGGCGCGGCGGCGCAGGGCCAGTGACTCCTCATTCGCCAAGCCGCGCTCGTCGATCGAGTTCAGAAGATCAATCGCCTCAGTTGGTTTAGATGGTGATGCATCGAGGGCCTGCCTTGTGCGACGGCGCAGATCATCGCCCCATGTAGTGCGCAGCTCAGTCTCAAGGCGCACGAGCCGTGGATTCTGGCTAGAGGTTAGCTCACGCGCTGTCTGGAGCCAACCATTAGCCGTCTCGAATGCAGCAATCTTGATATTGCGCTCAAGTTCACGTAAAGCGTTCTCCAGCTTGTCGCGTTGAGCCTCCTTCTTACCTGTCTCATCAACAAGCTTGTTGATGCGCTCACGTAGATCTTCAGCCATCTGGTGGACTCGGCGCTTAATCTGCGGGTCGCTCAATTCCTCGATCAGCGGGCGGTCATTGCCCAAAAGATCCTTCAGTACGGTGATTTGCGCGCTATCAATGTTGTTCTTCTCAAGCTCACGCTCGATGCCGGTAAATGTATCAAGTGCGCTATCGTAGAGTACGTTGTCGAGTAATTCTCGGGCGTCAGTGGAGTCAGGGCGGATGGTGAGCGCACGACGAACGTCAGCGGCAGCAGACGGCCAGTCCCGCTTACTACGCGCATCGCGAGCCTGGCCGAGCAGCGTAGCGATCTGGCGCTCAATGCTGCGCACCTGCTCAAGCAACGAGCGAATCTCATCGCGTTTGGCGTTGATTAGCGTCGTCTTGAATTGCGGGTCGAGTAACAGCGCCTTCGATACCGCCTCCTCAACTTTGCTGATCTGCATATTGGCAAGTGCGCTCTGCGCCTGCTCGGCGATCACCTGAAGCTCAGCAGATAGCTCATCCTCACGCGCAGTGGTCGCACGAGTGTTGAGTGTCTCGACGGTCTGGCTCGCGAAGTCATTCCCAAGGGTTGATTTCATCTGGCCGACAAGTATCCAGGCTTGGATGTAGCGACGATTATTAAATTCCGCCTCAGCTTTGGTGTAAATTGGCTTTACGCGCTCGATTAACGCAGTTGCGCGCTCGACCTCTGTCTTTCGCGCCTCGTAGTCACTCAGCCGATGGTCGCGGCGCAACAGCTCCGAGACCGTCTTGCGCACGCCGAGGATCGCCGTGCGCCGCTCAGATGTAATCTGCCCACTCAGATCGCCGATCTGCTCGCCGTTAAGCAGAGTCATCGCCTCATCAAAGCACTTCTGCGCGGCCTGCATCGGGCCAAGATCAAGAAAGTCACGCCCATTGATCAGATGGCGATCCGCCAAGGCGACACGCTCGCTGGCGACGCGCAGCAGATCGTCGCGCAGCTTTTTCGAGACCTGGTTATATTTGTCGGCCAAATTCTCGCCATCAGGGCCATCCTGCGCCCCCGCATTCATCAGCATGAGCGTCACGATCAACTCTTCCTCAGCTTGATCGATCTGGCGTGCAGTGACGAGTTGACCGAATCGGTCGCGGAATGTCGTATAGTTTTGCTCAACTTCAGCTAGGCGAATTTGGATGCGAACGCGCTGTTCAGCATCCAAAACGCTCATGCTGAGCGCCTCCTTGATCAGATCGATCGCCTCTTTATAGCTGGCTGTTGTTGGACGTCGCAGACGAACCTCGGCACGTGCAACAAGTGCTTCAGCGTGTTGGCTCTCACGTTGCTGGCTCGAAAGCGTTGCATCAGATGCTGCTTTCGTCGTGGTCACTTTGCGCCCGCGGCCAGAAGGTGGCGTCGACGCAGGCGCAACTATAGCCTTGGAGGGAGGCGCACTGGAGGGCTCACTCGGTGTCGAGGTAGCTAGGCGACTGCTCACAACATGCCCAGCTTTCGGCAGATCATTGCGTAACTGGCGGATCTCTTCATTGATGCTGTCTAATTGTCCGTCGTTACGTAGATCACTTCGAATACTAGCGATAGCGGCGTGAACTGACGCATCGCCATTGTCCGTTGGGAAGTCGAGCTTCTTCCCCTCGATGATCTCACCAGCTTGAAAATAGTTTGCTATCACCTCCGCGCGCTGCACATCAGTGAGTACCGAGCTATTTAGGGCCTCTTCAAGTTTGCGTCGGCCCTTATCGACTAATTCGCGCGCATCCTGAAGCATGCGGGTGCGCAATATACTCAGCAGCGCAACATAGCGATCATGAGTGGTTTGGCTATCGATCAACTGGGCGAAGCTATCGTCAATTAGACAACGTAACGAGAGGATACGACGCTCATCACTATCTGCGCTGCGGTACTCGTTAAGTAACACCTCCTGCTGCGGTGTATGCACCGCCGTCGCTACCTCAGCTACGGACAGTTTGCTGGTACGTAAGCGAGCCTGATCTCCGCCGGTATTGTGGAGTACCTGGAGAACTTCAGCCTCAGCTACAGACAACTCGCTAGTACGCGAGCGTGCACGGCGCGCCTGCTTGATCCCCTCTGAGGCGCGATTGGCCAGTTCGTTCAGATGCTCCTTCTCAGATTGATCAAGGGCGCTGCGGTATTCGTTCTCGGCACCATCAAAGTCACCGCTAGAGAGCTTACGATCTGCCCGGGTTAGCGATGCAAGTATCTCTTCCATGATCATTCCCCAATATAGGTTGCCGGGATCCAACCAGTCAGCTTTGTTTCTGGTAGACTAGGTTGGTTCTTCCGTGCGATATCGGCAATGCCCCTAACGCGGATGTAATAGACGGGCTTACCGTCAGAGCCCTTCGCCTTGCCAAGTACAAGCACCGTGTCGCCAGCCGCCAATGCAAGAGTGGGGTCTGGTATGTCCTTAGGTTTAGTATCAGCCTTTGGGAGTATCACGAGCAGCGCATGTCCTTGGGTATCTCGCACATAGCCCTGCCCCTGCATAAGGAAGTAGTCGCTACTCACCCCAGCACTACTCTGACCAGAGGGCTGAGGATCTATTATGGTCGCAGTCCTGACAGAGACGCTGCGCGTCAGGGTGAGCGTATCGCTGAGTTCGACAGTTATGGTGAGCTGGTTCGTGTTACCGACGAGCGCTGCAAGTTTATCAGTGTCGATCAGGGGCACCGTATCAGATGCGACAAGCCTCAATTGGGTCGGGGCCTTCGTCAGCGTGATTGGCGCAGATGCGACGACTAGCCTCTCTCCTGTGGCATTTGTCAACACGGCAGTGACCACGACCTCGCCCGAAAGCTTAGTCAACTCTGCGATTTCCTGCCCTTCGAGCGAGATATTCGTGCTGTCGAGCGTATCAAGGGAAAGCCCAGTATCAGGTGCCGCCGTGGGTGTCACTGTGGGTGTCACCGTGGGTGTCACCGTGGGTGTCACCGTGGGTGTCACCGTGGGTGTCACCGTGGCTTGATTGACAGCCACCGCCGTTGAGGACATGGGCGGTGGCACAATCTGCTGTACCGTGCGTAATGTGAACAGGCCCGCCACGAGGCTTGATATGACAATGAGAAAGAGTGTGCCAAGCAAACCAAACTGTGTGAGCGAGATCTCCGGAATCAGCTTGGCACGTGCCTTGATCAGCTTCTTTCGCAGATCACTCACCTCAAGCATCGAGAGCAGATTCAGCGCCGCCTCATAGTGCCCCCCGTTGATCAATCGTGCAGATTGCACAATGACTGATGCAACATCGGTAGTCAGCGGTTCTCGCTCCCCATCCATTTGGCGGCGCAACCTAGCAAGATCGTGTGCAGCCTTCACGAGCGCATCGATCGGGTCAATCTCACCTTTGCGTAGTGTGCGTATCTGTACAAGAACCTGTCGCCAGTCAGCAACCAGGGCCTCCTCTGCACTTTTGACGTCGTTGAGCAAGGCTTGCCCACTGGGCAACTCTGCAGCAAGCGACCAATCTAGATCCGCCGTAAGATCGTCATATCGACGTGTAAGCGTGCGAATTTGTTCGCTCGAGGCAGTTAATCCACTCATCAGATCGGCCTCAATGCTAATCGGCAATACAGAAGGCGAGTAAGTTAGCAGAAGCTAAACCTCAAGATATCCTACCCATGGGGCCAAAGCTTTTAGCCAGCACATCAAGCATTTTGAGGAGCTGAGATGGCGCGTTCTTAAATTGCTTAAGGTACGCATGTGCATTGCGAAATCCTGCCAATTGCTTCTCATGAAGATGTCCTTTCAAGAACGCATCGCTGAGTGCAGTCATCACATGCAATGCCTTCGACATATCGTCACGGAGGCTATTGATCACCACCTGATCTCCCTGGTAGTCAATAGTGCGCTTACTCGCATCATTGACCTCCTTGAAGAATAGATTAATATTCTCGGCACGCTCCTGAAAGAGCTTCACATTTACGCTAGTATACGGAATAGATACCGCTACTCCCAATGATTCGACCACCCGCTCAATGATCATCTCGCCCTTCTGATAGAACTGTCCATTATCGACCCAGAGTCGCAGCATCTCACGATACGCTTCAATCGCCGCGTTGAAGTCGATCTCCGTGCCCGGATTCATTGCCGCATCAAACCTCTGGCATGCCAGATCAGCTGCTTTTTTCCGCCGCTCAATCCGCTGCTCATAGTCGCTAGGCATCTGCGACCCTACATACTGACTACGAACCCGTCTCATTCGCTCGGTTGCATTCGAGAGCAAACCAGCTTCAATCTGATCACGGATCGTATTGACCTCGTAGAGAAAGGTCAGCAGGTGGGTTTGGGCAGACGGATCGACGGGCTGGCTACGGCTTGGCAATGCATCACCTGCGTTCGCAAGACTCTCCTCGATCGCCCTGAGGCGGTGGCTCAAGGTAGAAATTTGCTCAACACTCGTCTTGAATCCGCTCAAGGCGCTGCTTTGTTGCTGCAGCGCCGATAGCACCTCACTCTGCTGATGCTTGATGGCCGTGCTAAGTTGCGCCCACGCCTTCATCCGACTATATTCCACGAGCTGATTAGCAATAGGGGCGAGGTTGGTCGCACTGACCCGACGATAGAATGCCTCCAAATTCTGCAGATCATTGGTACGAACATTCTGTGCCTCTGCTATGATCTCATTGAGTTCGTTGATCGGGCGCAGATCGTCGATCATTGCCTGGAGATCGCCGCATTCTTTAATCGCTTCGAGATCATCGACTGTGTGTAGCAATTGGCAAAGGGCCTCATAGCGCTTTATTCGCTCGCCATAAGATAGCTGTAGCGTAATAGCGCGCACCTGCTCACGGCTAGCGGCTAGCTCCGCTGTAAACTTGGCATGCTGCGCATCAGCGGTGACGCGGCGTGCGGCGGTGCGCCGCTCTTCCTCGATTTGAGTGAAGTAGGCTTCGAGATCAGGATACTCCCGGCAAAGCTCAACAAACTCAGCCTTTCGCGCAAGCGCAGCAGCTGCCCCTTTTTCAACGTGCGTATGCTTCAGTCGCACCTCGCTCTGCAGGTAATTGAAGGTAGGTGCTGTGCCAACATCCTCCGCGACGATATTCAGGCGGCGCATGCTACTGTTGAGGTCCCCCAGCGAGGGCTGCGGCAGATTAAGCAGCTCGACTGCCTCCTCAAGATCCTTCGCCACACCAGCATAGGCTTGTGGGTTCGCAGCAGCGATCTGAGCGATCCATATGCCGCGACGCGGGCGTGGGTCGTTCTGGCCTGAAACCTGGTAGGCGCGTTGGAACTGGCTGAGTGCTACGCTCACGTTACCAGTGCTGAGCAATCTGAATGCGCTCTTGAGCGTCTCTTCGGCCACACGACCCTGGCGCTCATTGGCGTGACGCTCAAGGCGGCTGATCTGCGCAAGCGCGTCGCTACGCGCACCAGAGGGTGGCAACGTATTGACAATCGTAGCCGCACGCGAAAGTGGTGCCAGCACATCGATCGGTGGCGCGTTATTGCCATCGGCGATCTCGGAGATCGACAGCAAGCGATCCCAGCTTGCGCCGAGACGGGTGTGTTCAAGTTCCCGATTGAGATCGTTGAGGATCTGCTCATCGCTAGAATAGCCAAGGGCAAGCGCCCGACTGATGATCGTACGGATCCCGGCGGGGAGCGCATCCCAGCGCGGGCCATTCGGTCCATTACCGATCATGGTTCCATCACGGTCGATGCCGATCCGTTGGCCGGTACGCATCTCATAGAGTCGCGCTCCGAAGCGAGCCCAATCGCCAGCGACGCCACTGCTGCTTTCGCGCAGATCGCCAACAACATTCCAGTCGATAATTCGAAGCTCGTCGCTATCATCATCCCAGAAGAGGTTGTCGATCTTCATATCGAGATAGAGTCGCTGTGCCTGATGGACATGACACAGCGCGTCTGCGAAGGCCCGCATGATCCGCAATGTGAGCAACTCATCAAGGCCGCCACTATTCCAGTCACCCACGTCAGCAAGGATGTCATCGAGTACATTGACACCGGTGGCGCGCTCCATCACGATGAATGCCTCTGGTTCGCTGCCAGCACTGCGATCAATCAGGCGCACCGCATAGTGTACCCCGGCGATATCTTCAGCTGCCGCAACCGCGCTAAGCGTCTGTGCCTCATCGTCGAGGCGCTTACGTGCATCGCTCGGCGCATCAGCCCGTATCGCCTTGACCACAAAATCTTTCTCCTGAACGCTAGTGCAAAGGAATGCTTGCCCGTAGAGCCCAGGTGTGCCAAGTGGCTTACGCAGGTAGTACGTACCGCTCATGCCGGTGATTGTCTGTCCAACTTGCATAGTCAAACCTCGTTAGAGCGTATCAAAGAGCGGTTCGAGTGCCGCCTGCCACAGTCCGACAAGATCGCGAGTCGCTGGATCTGCAACTGCGCGTAGCTGCGAAGGGAGTCCTTTATCTAGCCAATGATCATAGTGGTCGGGAGTCAGTGCCTTGAACTCACGATCTACAACCGCCTGCACGGACTTCACTAGCGCCGCATCGGCAAGCGTGAATCTGCGCATGGCTTCGAGCCAGGTGCGCTCGACAAGGGTAGGATGGACGTCAGCGAGTAGGTGATAGCGCGGACGTTGTACCGTCACCTTCAGGCGGTCGGCATCCCGATCAGGGCCGATCACGCCGCAGAGCACGGCCTGGGCAAAGATGCGCACACGATGCTCCTCGTTGAGTGCGCTGACCGCTTCTGGGCAGAGCAGATCGAGGATCGCGCGTCGGTCGCGCTCAAGGCGGGCAGCAATTGCCTCGTTGAGCGTAGGCGCAATGCGTGTCCAGCGCCCCTGGCTAGCCCGATATGCTGCGGCGACGCGGTCTAGATCGCCAATTGCCCCAAGGACGAGCGGAGCAATCAGCTCAGCGATGGTCAGCGCACGCACGTGGTAAGGGTTGCTGTTCTCGATGCAGCGATGGTAGCTGCGGGCGATCCCTGCTTGTTGCTGGGCCTCGATCACGGCATCAAACCAGCGCACCTCCGCAGCGATTGACGCGGACGCAACGAGCAAGAAGTTATGACTCTCACGCTGATCAGTTGGCGTCGGAATATAGCGAATAGCCGGGGCGAGCTGTTCGCTATCTAGCGTACGAGCAAAGGCTTGTGGGTTCACGACGCTTTTGCTCAACAGAGGCGCAAGTCGCAGGTTCCACACCCACTGCGCAGCTTGATTAGAGATCGTGCGCCAATGGGCAGGGGTGGCAAATGGGCGCTGGTGAGTACCATCAAGAAAGACCGGCTGGAGTGCGCTCGGCGGATGTTCGGCGGGCCAATTCCAGTATATATGGGCGGCTAGCGGCTCATCCGCAGGGGCGAGCTCCGCCATGTGTCGCCCATCGAGGTAGGCACGCAGTTCAAGCACTGTCCGCCGACTAGTCTCGTTGGTCGGCAGGATCTGCTGCGGGTCGGCGTAGTGCTGTAACTCGCTCACATCGGTCAGTGGCATCCCCCACTCATGGCGCACGCGCCCATAGGCCAACCGTTGGACACGACGGTCGCGCGCGGATGAAAGTCGTTTAGCAGCCACAGACTGCTCATCGAGCAGACTCTGCTGGAAGGCGATGAGGTTTGCCGCCACGTCGCCGGCAAATAGTTGCATTGCGGCGAAGGCGCGTGCGGCGGCTGTGGCGGCGCTCTGTTGGGCCTTGAGGGTGAGTTGGGTTTGTCGCTCAGCAAGGGCCTGATCTTGTTCTGCAGCTGTTATGTGACCAAACAATCGGCGCAAGAAACCAGGCTGGCCGCCAATCGCCTGGTGTACGGCGTACTCCTCATCGCTCGATGGGAGACGCAGCTGATCAGCTGCCCGCTGAAGCAAGCTAGCACGACGGCCCATCTCTTCAACAAGGCCCTGGACAAAGCTGATCGTGCCGGTGAGCTTCGCCGCGCCTAGTGTATTGAGCATCGCGACAACCTCACCACGTAGCGTTTCACGGAAGCTGGCCACGGCCTGCTCAGCATGCTCGCCAATCTTGACCACTACTTCACCTTGGGGGCCATACCACTGGGCATCGAGCGTGCCAGCGACGGTTGTCGCATCATTGCCATTTAGGATCTGATAACGCACTGTTCGCGGAAAAGCATCCTCAAGATAGGGAGCGATGCTGGCTGTACCAACAGCTGCATAGACAAAAGCGACAAGATCAATGGCAGTCGGCGCAGCGGGCAATTGTCCGCTAAACAGGCGAGATCCACTAGCTTGTTCGAGCCGATTAAGTAGCGTATCGGGGCGAACAGTGGCACCATCAGCATTGAGGTCGCCGACAAGAGCAACCAGTGACTGATCGACCGCCTGTTGATAGAGCGCGTGCGGGGCTAGGTCGTAACAAAAGCTACCTATGCTGCGGTAGAAGGGCCGTCCGAATCGTTGCTGCGCCAGGCTGATCCGCGCGCTGATATTGGCCCGGTGCTCCTCGATGGCGCTTGCGCCAGGGGCGAGCAGCTCGCTGATGATCGCATCTGCGATTAGCGGATAGAGTCCATGCTCTGGGGGCAGCGCGATCAATGATGATCGCTCGCGGTTGGAGCTAACAATTGCACATGTATCAAAGAGGCGGCTATCACCAAGAGTCTCAGCAGGCGGCGCGCCGATCAGGTTAAGATCAAAGCTGGGCGGATCTACAGGCACGCGCCCGTAGAACTGTTGAGTGCGCTCGATTGCGCGCCAAAGCGCGTGGGCAGCTGGACCATCTGGAGTATCGACACTGGGCAGGGCCACTACAGCGTGGAGGGCGATGGGTTTGCCCATCTTACGGATGATAGAGCGCAGTCCATAGGCCAGATCGATCGTTGCGCCGAGGGCAAGCGGCTCACTTAGATCGACGACAAGATAGATCTGCTTACCATCAGACTTGGCCAGACCCTCTATCTGCTGGTTGAGTATGTGCGTAAGCGGGCCGCTCGCGAGGGCCGCGAGAAAGCGCAGGCGCGCTTGGGCCGAAAGGTCGAAACCATCGAGGGCATTGAGCCAAGCGCAGATCAGCGGATATTGTTGTGGGTCGTCACGGAAAAGTTGCGTGAAGCGGCGACTCTCATCGCTAAAGCGGAGGATCTCGTCTGGCGCACTCTCGCTCAGGCTGAGCGCCACACTGCCACGCTCGAGGTCGGGGACGAGCACGCTGATCGGCGGGTCTTGCGCCGGATCGGCCGGCTGGTCATCAATTGCCAGCAGGCGAACACCTGACTGCTCGCCCAGACTCTCTTTAGCATGGGTCAACACCCAGCGCCCTGCCCGACCAACCCCAATCAACAGCGCCGACCGATAGGCTGGGCGCTGGGGTGTTACCACCGGCAGAGCATTGTGGCTGGGGGGTGGGGGAAGCACGACAGGCGTGACCGGGGCTGCGCCGAGCGGTGCACCGAGCGGCATACCACGCTTGATCGCATCACGGTTGCGCTTGCGTAGAAACAGAAGCAGGAGCACGGGCAAGAGGAACAGCGGGATAAGTAATAGCCAAGGCCACCAATCTGGTGGTTCTGATCGGACAGGAGGAGAGACAGGGGGAGAGACAGGGGGAGAGACGGGCTGCGCCGTTGCCGCAGCAACGGCGCAGCCCTCTAGCGCGGCGGATTGGATCAAGCGAGGTAGATCACTGGCTGATCGGGGTTTAGTTACGCGACCGCCTGTCGTGCTTGCCATCAACTCAAAGTCGTTTCCCCCGCCCTCAAAATCGATCGGGTAGACAATGATTTTGTCAGTGACAAGACGATTCAGCACGTCACTGAGAATCAGATCATCGGCAGTGCCGAGTTGCCCATCCCGACCGGGGTCGCGCGGCAGGGCACCAACATCGCCGATCAGCACAACCACATGGGCGGAGCCATCGCGCCAGCCAATCGTGCTGGGGTCACGCACTTCATCAAGTGCTCGCGCTATGCTCTCTCGATCTGAGCTACCGCCGCCTTCAGCTGAGAGGCTTTCAATCCGCTGTTTGACGAGATTGGCATCAGCGCTTAGGGCCAGATCAAGCCGCCACGGATAATCGCCAACCCCACCCGTGAGATTTGGGTAGTCGCGGTATGAGCCAACACCAAAGCGCGCATCGTTATGTTCGGCGCGAATGGTGCCGATCATATCAAGCACTGATGACTGTGCAATACCAATCTCGTCGGCCATGCTACTCGTTGTATCGAAGATAAGCATGACATCGAGGCTCTGACAGACAGGAATTTGAGCATGCAGCGCAGCAGGTGCAGATGCGAATACACTAGCGACAGCGACTACAGCGAGAAGCGTATTGAGTTGATGGATACGCTGGCGCATCACAGATCTTTCGCCTCAGCAGAAGAAGGCTACATCAGCCCGTCGGCGGGGCGCAACGATACTGTCGCGCCCCAAAACCTACCGAAGGGGTCACTTCAATATGCGGGCGGCACGCCGCACAAAGCCATCGGCAGTCATGTCGCCCTCTTGCACCATCTCGTAGAACTCCTGCAGACCGCCAAGGTCGCCGCCTTCAAGCATCTTGCCAACACGCTTGACGAAGCCGTCGGCGGTCAGATCACCTTCCTGCACCATCTCGTAGAACTCGCGCAGGCGCTCTAGCCGTGTGTCGGTGGGCAGCGTCGGTGGCGTCGGTGGCGTCACCGTCTCAACCGGAACAGTTGGCCCCGACACCTCGACCGGCTGCTTTTCCGGGGACGATTTCGGCTCCTCAGACGGAGCGGTACGCGCATCGCCTGCGATCTCCCGCACATTGATTAGCGGCTTGGCGCTGGGATCAAAGGCCTGTCCCCGATGCTTCAGCCGCTCCTTCAGGCTCTCGATCTGCTCGTCGATCAGCAGGCGCATGACCGAGCCGAGGTCACGCATGTTCTGATTCTTGTCTTGTCGCAGTGGCTCGATATCCTCCTCGATCAAGTACTCAAACATGTTGATCAGGCGGCTCGAGTCACCACCGCTGGCCTGCTGCTCGCGCTCATCGAGATCGCGGTCAAGCTGATCCATATCGATCGTGATCGTGGGGTTATCATAGTCGGCCCGTTTGAAGACGAAGGTCTCCATCGCATCGAGCAGATCGAGGGAGTTATCTGCGCGTGAGAGCGCGATCACATTGCTCGTCCGTCGTCGCAACGTATTGATATGCAAATTCCAGCGGCTGATGCGGTTGTCCACTGCATCAGGCCGAATAGCGCGATAGAGATAGGCGCGAACGAAGCGGCGCACAAGCTCGATGTTTTCGAGCATCGCGGTCAGCCGCAGTGAGAAGCGCCGCCGGGACTCACTGATTGTGCGGAGCTTCTGTTCAAGATGCACCGCGTTGACCTCGGCGGGGAAGATATGCAGCTGGCGTGCGTCGCCGCTGTACTGGTTATACTCACGCTCCGCACTGACATAGGCAAAGAGCCCTTCGCTGGTGAAGCGATCAGTCGTGGCCAGCACGGTACACGTGTATGGGTTGACGCTCTGAAGCACTTGATTCTGATAGGCCGCACTGCCAAAGCTACCCAGCGCTGCACCAAACTCATTGAAGTAGGTCTGGTGCTTGCCCTGGTTAACGCAGACGAAGTAGGTCTCAATCGCATCGCCGCCAGCTTTTTCGCTACTGACGAAGCGGATCATTGCGGCGCAGCTATCGCGCAGGTGGCGCGCGAGCTGAGCCGGATCATAGCGTTTCACTAGCCGATCAGAGATCGTCAGTGTGTCACGTAGTGGCTCGAAGTAGCGGCGTGCAACGCTGAGCACTTGGTCTGTATTGCGTTGGGTCGTCGTGCGCCCGCTGCGCTGGTCGCTGCTGGCTGTGACATAGTTACTCAGGCCCACCTGGATCTTGCCGCCCTGCTCCTCAACCGTCCAGACCATGCTAGCGAGGGCCTCGGCAAACTTGCTTGCCGTCTGCGCTTCGTAGACCGCCTGCTCGTATGCCTGGTCGGTGACATACTCGCGCACCAGCTTGAAGTTGGTCTGCTTATCATTGCGCTCGTTCTGATGGCGAGTATTGAGGTCGCCAAGGTAACGGTAGAGGCCGGGGTCGGTTACCTCGCCGGTAATTCCCTGGGCGAGGGCATCGACCCAGCCATCGATCGCCGCCTTGAATGACTCGGTCTCAGTCTGAAGGGCGCGCATGGTCTGCTGGATGAAATCGAAGAAGAGGTCATTGATCTCGGTATCGATCAGTGCCTGCTCAGCCTCCAGGTAGATTTTCTGGGCCTTGATCGCGGGATGCATGTCTTTCACAACTTTCCCAATACCCATGAATCCCGATCCACCTGCTGCCTTTAGCTCCATCTCAGTACGTGCGAGGGAAGCCTCATCTTGAGCGTGCGCCAGATCACCGCTCTCGGCGCGCGTAGCTTTAACCCGCCCGATGAAGGCTGCAACTTCGTTGTGGTAGGAGACAACCAGGTGGCTCAGCACTGCTTGCGCACGCCCAAGCTTACCGCGCTTCTCGTGTTGGAAGTCGGGATTCTCGGGGGCTGAACCATTCAGCAAGTTGAGCAGATACTCACAGAGGAGGCGGCGATAGCGATCACGATGAACCTTCAGACAGCTCTCCAGCGCCGTCTGGTAGCGCCCGCCAACCTTGCGTCCGCCGATCTCGAGCCCAAGGTATTCCTCTTTAAAGGTACGCACCGCGCTAAGGATGCGATCGCAGCCCTCGATTGGATCATCATGTTCAATATTCGATGGGCTAACTCGAGTAGCGAGTACCATCTGAAGATCACTGCGCACCTGCTTGGCCAGCTCCTCAACGGTTCTATCGCTCTCGGGAGGGATGATCCAGGCCAGCAGCTCAGCTGCGCTCAGAAAGGCTACCTCTTTAATATAGGCGTCGTTCTGCGGGTTGCGCCGATCAATCGTATCGGGGATGCGCTGGATGAAGGCCGTGCTGGCGACACCCTTGGCGCTCTGGGTCATACGCAGAAAGGATGCCGCCTCTTCCCTGGCGTTCCCCTCATAGCGCAGCACATAGCGGGTCTGCCCACCCTGGCTCGGCACCTCCTCAAGGTTGAGCAGATGCTCGGCAAGCAGCTCGCGGGCAAAGCGGTAGCTCAGGCTCGAGATGATATCCTCGACTGGCAGCACGAGGGCAAACGCACCGAGGCTGCTATAGATCGGCTTGCCCAAGCGCGATTGCGTGAGGGCAATATCATTCCCGACATTCACATAGTGTTGCACAAAGGCATCGCCAACCGAGCCATCTAGCAGCATCGTGATCGCATCGGCGATGGTGGGGTAGACGCCATGCTTGGGCTTCACACCATCGAGTGATACTTTTTCGCGGCTCGCATCGAGCAGAAAACAGCTATCAAAGAGCTTGCCGCTATCCCGCCCGTCACTTCCTTGGCCGCCATAGCGCGTATCTAAGTCTGGGTTATTGGGATTATAGACAATCGGGTAGCTCTGGTTGAAGACATACATAAAGCGATCCAGCTCACGCATGGCGGCAAATGCCTGCGGCTGGATTTTGCCGACCTGGATGACCGAGTTAAACGTATTCTGTAAGGCCAGGAAGCCGCGGATCGCGAACTTCCCAGTCACAAGATGCTTGTTCGCGTACCAGCGAGCGAGATGGGCAACATCGAGAAATGTCCCGGCCCCAGTACCGCCGGCCAGCGAGGCGATAACATAGATCTCGACGGTTTCCAGCTGCTTATTGGCCGCAATGACATTGCTGATCGCAGTCACGATCTTGTTGGAGACCTTGGCCTGCGTATTCTGCTGTAGATCGAGAAAGAGCGACATGCGCCCGAAGGGTCGCTTCTGGCCGGCACCGCCCGAGATATCAAAGGCGCGATCATCATTCGATTGCAGATAAGCGCGGGCCTGCAGCCAGGAGCCAATGTAGGGATAATCGCCCTTGTTACTAATATCGAGGCAGATCTGCTTAATATTGCCGCCAAGATAGACAAACTCAGCGTTACTGTTGAGCTGGACATCGCCGACCTTGACATCCTCCTCTTGTGCCTCGCCATCTTTGGCCGGTCGCTCGCTCGTAGTATCGAAGGAGAGCAGCTGAACTGTCGGCGGGATCACCCCCCCATAGGTATCGAGCAGACTCTTTTTGATATAGGTCAAGATCCACTTGCCAGTGCCGCCGAGGCCGATGATCACTGCTGGATGCGCGATGTTTGGCATAATACTCCTCGATTCATTCGTGGTGGGCGAGCGGTATGGAACGTGGATGCGCGCAACCTAGGGCCGCTGCTTACCGTAATCTTGATAGAGCAGGCGAAGATCTCCGCCAAGATCGCGAGACTGACCGTGTCGCGTGAAGGTGAATTCACGCTTGCTGCTACCCTTTTTAGCCGGGAAGAGGGTGGCGCTAATGCCTTCCTCGCGGGCCACCTTGACGTACTTGGCCCGCGCCCGCCTGATATTGATCGTGGTTTGGGTGGTTTTGCTTTTGACCAACAGCGTGACCCAGCGCATTGGCAAGATGCCGAATAGCTTCGCACTCGTGAAGCTGAAGGTGTGAAGATCATCCCACTGGCGGAAGGCGGCCGCGTCGCCCGTCACCCTACGCTGAACCACAAGTATGCCGTGAGGGTAGGGCGGGGTTATCAAGAGAATAAACAGGCCAATCAAGGTAAGCACGATCAGGACGGCAGCGAGCGCAGCGACACGAATGGCGATCTGGACGGCTCGCCAGAAGGTGCCGGGCTCACGGGTGAAGCTGATTGTGGGTGTTGCAAGGGCATAGCGCTCACCGGCCTGAGTGGTTGCAGTGAGCTGGGCCGTAAAGGTGTACACCCCACCGGCTGAGAGGGTGGTGGGGAGATCATTCACAAGCGCACGGAAGAGGCCGGGCTTTTCGGGCACCGCGCTAAACACCACATCGCGGGAGAGGTGACTCGGGCCGAGCAACGTACCGGTGATAATCTTATTTACATCTTCACGAAAGATTCCCTCAAGCTGGGCCGGATTCCCGCCTTGGCTGAGCAGCACATCAAGGGTCACACCAACCGGAGAGAGGCGATCATGCATACTACTTACCCCGCCATTGGTTGGGGCAACGACGCTTAAGCAGGGCAAGCGCGGATCAATCGTGATCGAATGGCTCGTATCGGCAAAGATCGTCGCCTGCGAGCCTTTGGCCAGGCTCACTGATATATCGAGCGGATAGGTTCCGCCGCCCTCGCTCGGGGTCAGATCACCATCAATACGCCAAACTGTTCGCTGAGAGTCGACGGCGATGAGGTTCCGCTTGATTGGCGTTCCATCGATCACGACGGTTACGAGCTGGTTTAGCGGATACTCAGGTATCTCAGCAATGGGCTTATTGTTGCGGTCGCGGTACGTAATCGTCAGGTTAAAATCACGGCAAGCCGAGGGGATATCGCCAAAGCGCCCGATCTCAAGATTGGTAACCCGAAAGAGGCCCTGGATATCGCGGAACTGTGGGGTCACACCCGTGCCAACAATCTGGCAGCGCCACTCACCGGGGACGGGATCAGTGATGACGAACGACTCGGAGAGCGCGCTGCGGGTATAGCCAGCCACTGCCGCCGTTTTACGGGTCAGCTTTTCGCCTGAGGGTAGAAAAAACTCAGCCTTGCTATTAACATCAGGGTACTCGAGGATGAGGGAAAGCGAAGCCTTGTAAGGCTCAACGGAGAAGGATGTCCCGTCGCAGACGCGTGGAGGAGCAAGCGGCTCACCAATTGCCTCGAGCGCGATCTGGCTAAAGATCGGGGCAATATCGCTTGGGTTGGTGAGCAGGCGTGTATGTCCGGGGGCAATCTTCTCCCAGAAGGGTTGATTGATTGACCAGAAGCGGTTACTGCGATCAAGGCCAAGCACCCACAACTCGCTATTTTTAAACAGCCCGCTGAATCTTGAGCCTAACGCATTGAAATAGTTGGTCGGCTCATTGATATTATAGGAAATCGTATCGCGTGCAGGGGCACCATCGGTCAGTAGTACAACGATTTGCTTTCGACCTGGCGGAGGCCCCTGGTCGCAGTTGATCATTGTACAGACGGCATCAAAAGCCCCCGAGAAAGCAGTATCACCAAGGTTAGACGGATTTTTTGGCAGTAACCCATCGATATTCGATGTGACATTACCATCCTTGTCTCGTTGGATCTCAACTTTCGTAATCGGCACAGCGATCCGGACACTGCCTTCGTTTGGCTCAAGACCGCCGCCGAAGAGCACCACGCCAATCTCATGCTCCTGACCAACAAGATCGACGCTGATTCGCTCAAGCTCGCTCAAAACGATCCGCTGAAAGATCGGCTGGATGCCAGAGTTTAGCGCGAGCAACGCCAAACCATCAGGGTCACTCGCTGGCCCGCGTGCGCCGCTGGCCTGATTCAGAATCGGCCCATCACGCATACTCCCCGACTGATCAACCACGAAGATAATAGTTGCCCCAGGCGCATAACCAGGTGCCCTAGCCCTAACAAGCGAGGCAGGCGCGTAGGCTAACAGCAGCAGTGTGAGTAAGAGCGTAGCAATAGGCGCGAGTCTGCGATAGTTCATGTGAAATTCTCATCCTGAGCAAGGACAACCACTCATCAGGCGCTAACGAAAACGCCTTTGAAAACGCCCTTGCACACGCTTAGGCGCTTTGAGCGAACTCTGTGCAATGAGCAACCCGGCGGCGGCAGTACTAGCCAGGCCAACCAGCTCAACCCAAACGCCTAACCCAAGGCGGATGCCGAGCAGATCGAACACGGGTGAAAAGAAGCCCGGATCGACGCCAAAGGCACGAATATACCGGAAGGAGAAGAAGAGCAAGGCCAACGCGAGCAGACTGGCTACAAGCAAGAAGAGTCCCATTGGCTTGGCTGCAGCCTGACCAGAGATCGCTAGGCCTCCGACGATCAGCGCAAGCAGGGCAACGACTGGCCCCATAAAGAGCGATATCTGTAACGACGTGGACACGGTCGGTAGTTCAGCTGCAAGCTTCCAACCTGTTATCAGGAGTGTCTCACTTGCAACTCGATTGATCTCGGGCATAACGCCCATCTGCTCCAACTGCCGTACTAAATCTGGCGAGATCGGCAACCCAGAACTACTGATCAAACTAGCCAACGAGTTCAATCCGCCACGCACATCGACCCAAGGGAGAAGAAAAAATGATGTCAGCGTAAGACCGGCTCCTCCGAAGGCAAACACTGCTAGAGATTGCAATGTTCCAACGCTTTGTCGGAGGGCCATAAAAGACACTGGCGTCCCGACGCCAAAGAGTGCCGTGAGTATCAATCCGTATGTCATTGCTTTAATCCTACAGATAAGAATGAGTGGCGCATTTTTCCTCGTATGTCGTGCGAAGCGAGAATCAGCTCTGGTTAGAAGAATGAGCAAGATCTTTTATTACCACAGCGAGACCTGGCTGATCTGGCATAGCGTCACGCTGACGCCTGATATATCCCTCCAGGTCGCTCCGCTGCACGCGCCAGCTCTTGCCGATCTTGAAGGCGGGGAGCTTGCCAGCGCCGCACCATCGGCAGATGGTTGCCCGACTAACCCGCAGGTAGTCGGCGATCTCATCGACGGTCAGGACGTCGCGCATCGCTTGGAGCTCGGCCATGAGCACCTGCTTTCCCTATCACCGCTCGTCATCAGATAGTCCCGCATCATCTTCCTCGCCAGGTCTGCCGGCCGCGCGCCGGCGATGTCTTCCACCGGCTTATCTGCTGCTCGCTTACTTTGTACCAATCTCTCCCTGCGAGCGCTTGTCGCTTGTTGCGTGCGTAAGCTCTCACTTGTGATGCTCGCTCGCGTTTGCTCCGATTGGTTGCACTGACACGTAGCAAGGCGCAGAGCAGCGGTCTAGGTAGCACATCGCAGATCCGTCACCGCTTGTCTCATGTGAGCAGGCGAGGGATGAAACGTATCACTACAGCTGCACCCATACAGCGTGTTATACTCACAGGTGACGCCGTAGGTCTACGATTGGCTCAAAGGCAGCGTATTGTCGCATTTCTCATATCTACACATTTTTTACTACTTTGCGCTGCTTTTAATGATGTGGTAATGAGGCTATGTGTATATTAGGTAGCATCAAGTGTTTTACCCAAGGCATACCTGAATGCCCCGGTTGCTCAGGTATCCCCTCGACTCCCTGGCGGTCACATCACGACGATCTGGTTTATTCTCATCGCGGCGGAGTACGTAGATCCAAGTGAGGCCCACCAGCCTTCAGCCCTTCAAATTACTGCATTGATGCTAGGAAGTGGGACGCTGTATGGATCAGGGGGATGCTCTGTCGGCACACTGGTGCGTGGTGATCGCGGCTCTGAGCGCTGAGTACGGCTGGGAGTTAAACGCCGAGGATGTTGAGCGCTACGCGCTAGCGTTACGCTCGCTGCTGCCAGACACGTGCGACGAGACAATGCTACGCCGGGTCTGTAGCTACTACCACGCCGACCACCAGCTTGTCGATGCGCTACGAGATAGTCGCCACCCCCGCCATAGCGAGCAATGGAAGGTGTGGATGGACCAGGTCGTTGAGATTCTGCGCAAGGCTGGCCTCTATTGGTCTAGCGATAGTGCTGTGGACAGCGACGATCTCGCCCAGGTGGCCCAGATAGCTCTCGTAGCCTCCCTACAAAACTTTGCCTACCGCAGCAGTTTTGCCACGTGGGCGCACACCGTGACGGTGCAGAGCGTGCGTCGCCATATCCGTGACAGCCGAGCAAAAAAGCGCGCCCAGCGCCCCGAGTCTCTTGATTCCTCACCAGATCTCGATGCCCCTGCCCGTGATGAGGACGAGCCGGAGCAACAGGCATTGAACCACGTACTGATTAACCAGATCCATACCATCATGCTCCAGGGAGGCGATAAGCGAATAGCCTTCATCTTTCACCTCTGGGCTATTGATGATCGCTCCACGGAGGAGATCGGTAAGCGCATCCACCTCCACCCCTCACGCGTACGTGCACTCCTCGCTCAGGCGCGCACGATCCTCCAGCAACATCCTGCCATCCAGACATGGCGAACTGATGTTGACGCTTTCTCCCACGAGTAGTACCATCCTGCAAGCAGTATCTCGTAGGATTCGGTACAAAGTTAAGAGCAAGCAACTTTGTCGCCTGCTCCAGCGTCCTACAAACGGTGAGCGTGGCATTCTCCACCGTTCCAGCTTGGTGTATCTATACCTGATTCTTACCTATAGCAGTCCTACGCCGGTCGTGAAGCCTGTTGCGCCATGCTCCAGGGGTGCCACATTGGGAAGCGGCAGCCAGAGAATCGGCTTCACAACCCCGGTAGGATTGCTATATGAACTGCTTTTATGATCAATAGCGCCGTCTCTCACTGCAGCGAGCGGCAAAGCCATACTATGATTACTTCCTTCTGTACCGATGTCCAGGTATGGATGACATCCCTTGACACCATAGCGGTGCCGTCGACGCCACCACCAGCCCTTGTGGCCCACGTGTCCGGCTGCGAACGATGCCGCGCTGCGCTGCTGCTGATCGTTGTCGAGTTGCTACAGGCTCCGCTTCATTCTACGCAGACGACGTGTGATCAGTGCCAGGGTGACCTCGCGGCCTACATCGATATTGAGCGCGATGAGGGTATCGCCAAGGCCCTCAGCGCCTACCCTCACGTCTGGTGGCATCTCTGGACCTGCGCTGACTGTGCAACGACCTACCAGATGGTGAGCACACTCCAGGACGCTGAGTCTGAGGGGACACTGTCACCCATACCGCTCACGAGCCTGCGCAGCCGCCTCGATCCGAGCCGGGCGCGCCCGGCCATCCGAGCTATCACCCTCCCGCGAATGTGGTTCACACGTATTCTGGCACCGCAGCCTGGCCCAGCCTGGGGCCAGGGCGATGATGATACCGTGATCTACGAGGGCGAGGACGATAGCTATCAGATGAATGTCACCGTGCGTAGGGCGGGTGGGCAGTGGAGAGTCATTGTCACCGTCGATCCGCCCATCGAGGGCGATGCGGTGATCACCCTAGGTACCAGATCGTTTCGGGCCTGGCTTGGGCCTAACGGGGTTGCCAATGTCGGACCGATCCCAGCAGACCTGCTGACGAACCCGACTGGTTCCGCAATGGCTATCAGCATTGAGCCGAGAGATCTGTAGAGTTGTTGGAGAGTCACATGCCCTGCCTAACCCCGCCCGCGACTCACTTCGCGCGGGTAATGGGGTTCCAACCTCCGCCGTGCTTTAGGGAGCTGCGGCCACTGAGCCGAACGCGATATGCCAGGGCGGCCCTCGCTGCGCTGCGGTTTTGCCGTGCGCCGCAGCGAGGACCTTCGGGGGAGGTTGGACTAGGCCGAGTCAATTCACCGCTTCGTTGCGCTCCAAATCGCAACCGCGCACACGTTGCCATTCTGGTTCGCGTTGAGCAGCCCCGCGGCGTTGCTCGTTGAGGCGAAGTTGCCACTCACGCTGAAGGTGATACTCGCATCAATGCCGGTCTGCGGGTTCGATGGTGAGCCAGAGAGGCTGAACGCTGTGCCGCCAAGCGGAAATCCGGCCGGGAAGTTCGGGTAGGTCTCGAAGAGGCACGACGGGCCATCAATCGAAATGCGGTAGATCGCGTTGGCTCGCACCTCCATGCGGAAGGAGCCGTTAAACTCTATATCGCCCGCCGTCTTGCCCGAGAGCTTGCCCGCCCACTGGCCATCGTACGGCCCGGCTAAGAGCGTCGCGGTTGGCACGGGCGGTGCGAAGGCGGGCGTTGCCTGGAAGGTGATGTAGAAGACCTCGCCTGGGGTGCCGCTCAGGCGCACGCGCACCTGATGGGCCACCTGCTCGTCGCTGGGGATATCAACCCCACCGGCGGTGAAGACCGAGACGCCCCACTCGCCTGCGCCCAGGCCGCAGATGCTGTAGGTGCCACCCACAGGGTCCGTCTTAGACTGCTTGGTACTGCCCCGGTTATCTACCTGGACGCCGAAGCGGCTAAACTTGCCGCCGTCCGACGTCTTCACGCGGCCCTGGATGCACGCGCCGCTCTGGCCGTCGGGGGTGACGGTACCAATGTCAACCGAGGCACGGAACAGTGACCCGTTACCCAGGCTGAGCACTTCGCCAGCGACGGGCATGGACGTATTGGTGGCGGCGGGCGCCGTAGGCGTAGGAGGATTCGGGTCTATCGTCTTCGTTGGCGCAGGCGTAGTTGTGGGTTTCGGCGTTTTGGTTGGCCCCTTGGTTGGGCTTGGCCCAGGCGTATCCGTCGGTGCTGATGTATTCGTCGATGCTGGTGTGTTGGTTGGCGGAAGCGGTGTGTTGGAAGGAATCAGGGCGACGGCGGTCTGGGTGCTGGCTTGGGCAGTCTTGTCGAGCAAGAGCTGGGCCGTCGCCAGCATATCGGCCTGGCGCTGCGCCTCTGTCGTCTGGGTTGCGGCGGCGGCCACCAGAATATCGATGGTCGGCGAGGGCGCAGCGGGCGTGCTGGTGGCCGCTGCGGTGCCGGTCTCCGTCGATCCATTGAGCACAAGCGCTCGTGTCGTCGGCGCCGTGCTGCCACGTCCAGCACTTGCGCTGAAGAAGGACACCAGGCCTATGACAAGCAGCAGGGCGGCGACACCCGCCGCCCAAGCCCAGATTGGCGCAGACCGACCCGTTGTGGGTAGATCGATGACACTCGCGCCTTGAAAGGCCTGCGTGCCCGGCGCCGCATCAACACGAGTAGGCGGCTTTGTCACTGGGCGGCCTGGCGGGCGCGTGTCGGGCTTCACCTGTACGACATTTTCCCCACCCACGAGCACCGTCTCACGCCCGCTACTATTCCCGTACGGGCTGATGCCATGCTGGGCGTCGCGCAGGAGGGCACGCATGGCGAATGCGCTCGCGGGGCGATGGTCGGGCTTTTGGGCCATAGCTTGCATCAGCACGGCGCTGACCGCCTCAGGCACTGCCGGGTTGAGCTCGTGGGCGGACAGCAGCGGGTCAGGCTCATCGCCAATGCGGGCCGAGGCTCGGCTGAGCGCATCGGGTGGAATCTGGTTGGTCAGCAGATGGTAGAGGGTCGCCCCAAGCGCGTAGAGGTCGGAGCGTAGCTCGGTACCGACACCCTGGATCTGCTCAAGCGGGGCGAAGTGTGGGGTATAGCCGAATACACTGGCGGTGATCTGCAGAGTCTGCCCAACAGCCCCCTTTGCCAGGCCGAAGTCGAGCAAGATAATCTCGTTGCGGTCGGTCAGCTTCAGGTTCTGGGGCTTGATGTCGCGATGGATGACGGGGGGATGCCGTGAGTGCAGATACTCCAGCGCGTCCAGCAGTTGGTCGCCCCAGCGCAACACATCGCTGACGGGGAAGGGCCCGTTCTGGTCTGCCAGCAGCGTCGCCAGATCATTCCCGGGGATGTACTCCATGATCAGAAAAGTGCCACGCTCGTCGATAAAGTGATCGCTCACCTTGGGCATAGCGGCATGGCGGAGGCTGGCGAGGAGTTGGGCCTCTCGCTCGAAAGCCCGCTGTGCGATCTCACCTGTAACCAGGATCTCTTTGAGGGCGACCGTGCTGCGTAGCCGGGTGTCGGTCGCCTTATAGACCGCGCCCATCCCGCCCTGACCAATAGCTTCGATGATCAGGTAGCGTCCCTGGATGAGTGTGTTGGGCAGCAGCATATCCGCTTCCTTACATCTGGATGACGAAGTCTACTTAGTACGTGGCGGGACGCCAATCATCAGCTATGATGCGGGCGGCATGCGATCAACTTAACACTGGCCAAATCGGGCGTCACGTTTGGGCTGACTCATGCGCTCAAGAGCATTGCGACGCACCCGCCACGAACGCCCGACACGGAACACAGATAATCGACCGCTACTGCACCAGCGCCATACCGTGGTCTCACTTACACGTGAGGTAGCTGGCCACAGCGACGATCGTGAGGATACGCGGGTTGAGGGTCTCGCCGCGTTTCGCCATCAATCCATCCCGATTTGCGTGGGGGACTAGGATCATCCCCTGCTCATATATATATATTTGTACCGAATAGGCCTGCGTAGCTCTTACCACTGTTCATGGGGCAGGCCCGTGCACCGAAGCAGACCAGGGCCGGCAGCGTGGCCCGCAGCACAAGCCGGCCAAAGGTGCCGCGGTAACGCACAGCCCTGGCATCGCGCGCTACGCCTCCGCCCGTCGGGCCGCCACGTAGTGCCCGCTGAGCTGCACCGCCGGCGCGTCCGCAGCGCCAACCACCGCCCCGAGCGCAAATGCGGGCGGTGCCGCGCCGAAGTAGAAGGGCGAGGAAGCGGGCGATCTCGGCCGTCGCCGGCATGGTGCACCGCGTGAGCAGATCGCCATCGACTGGGCACAGGTAGCGGATGTTACTGTCCTTGATCACCACGCTGGCCGCGATCTACGCTTCATCGAGGAGCAGCCAGATTAGCCCCAGCCGGCCAGGGTAAGCAGCGCGTTGAGGCCACCGGCGAAGGCGGGTGGCGGCGTGGTTACTGTTCGGGGCCAGCGGGGCTGCCAGAGCGAGGCCGTCTGGCCGTAGGCGACGACGAGGAACCTGCATTGCCCGGCTGAACGGAATCTGTTGATGTAGGGTCGTCTCCAGCCACGCGAGTCGTGGGTCGGGCACCATCATACCTCAGGCATCTCGGCAAACGCCGCCGCCCGCGCGCGGCGCGCCGTCAGCCCCTGCGCGGACAGGTCGGCGGCGATGCGCTCGTAGTAGGCGGCGAACTCGCGGTGGCGGCGGGTGTCGTAGCCCGGCATCGCGCGGACGACGGCGGTCTTCGTGTGGCCCAGGGCGATCCGCGCGCCGATCGCGGCGATGTCCGCCGGGGCGAGCGGCAGCACCGCCGGGGCAAGTGCAGGCATTGCGTCATCGGCCAGTGCCTCATCGAGATCATCATTGAGGAACCGCTGGAGCAGCGGGTCGGGCGACTCCGTAGCGATGGGTCGGTCGGGGAGATAGGCCAGCCAGCGCCGCCGCTCGGCGTCGCTCAGGTAGGGCGCGCGCACGGTCGCGCACTGCGCGCCGCTCACCACCGTGAAGACGCCCGCGCCGGCGGGCGGGGTCGGCAACTGGCTCGGCGGCACCGCGCCGGCGGATGTTCGTCCCTTCCTTTGGGCTATGATGGCGTCAAGCCCCTGGAGTCGGTCTCAGGGGTGAGCCGGGGGC